>JAABTU010000133.1 GCA_011389715.1 Desulfotignum sp. | reverse complement strand
TTGAATGAATCGCCTGGCAATGTCGTGAAATATTTTCAGGAAGATCTGGTGGAACGATTCTGCAGACACTGGAAATCAACAGATGAAATCCGAATATTCACCACACCCGATGCCCTTGAAAAAAACTGGAATGATAATGGCCACAGGGACAGGAACACCCATGAACTGATCCCCAATACCGGTCTTAAAACCCGCCTCAGACAAATGAACCTGAAGGCTGCCGTCAAACCTTTTACTATCCCTGAAGGGAAAAATGAAGATGAAATATGGAACATCTTTGAAAAGGTTTTTGAAACCCTCAATGCCGGGGATGACATCATTTTTGATATCACCCATGGATTCCGGTCCATTCCCATGCTTTTCATGGCCCTTATCGGTTATGCGCGGCTGCTGAAAACTATCACGGTTTCTGGTATATATTACGGTGCTTTTGAAAGTCTTGGCCAGTTTCAGGAAGTCAAAAAAATGGATCTCGATGACCGGATCGCCCCTATTTTCAATCTCACCAGTTTTGGACAGTTGATTCAATGGACTGAAGCAACCCAGAGCTTTGTCATGAATGGCAGTGCAAGTGAATTCAAAAAGCTGGCTGACCAGGGGGTCAATCCGGTGCTTCGGGACAGCCGGGGAACAGACCGGGTAGCAACCACCATCCGGGATGTGGCCAGGGAAATGGACCATATCACACGGAACCTGCTTCTCAATCGGGGAGCTGAAATCATTGAATATGATTATGATTCGGTCCGGGACAGACTATCATTTCTTGAAAAGGAAGAGGTGTTTATCCGCCCGTTTTCACCGCTGATGAAAGAAATTCAACAAAAAATAGATGGGTTTGTAAAAAACGATATCCAGAACGGATTCAGGGCTGTTGACTGGTGTCTGCAACACGGCCTGTACCAGCAGGCCATTACCATGCTTCAAGAAAATGTGATCAGTTTTGTTCTGGATTATGAAAACCTGGACTGGGGACTTGAATCACACAGATCCGCTACAACAAAGGCCATAAAACTGGTATCTCACAAAAACATCGTATACAAAGGAGATCCCGCTGCAGAATCACTGGTCAAACAGTTGATGGCCAATCCTTTTGTGCAGGTAGTGGCATCAGACCTCGAGTCTTTGAGCAAAATCAGAAATGATGTCAATCATGGGGGATATCTAACGGAATACAATAAAAAAGCGAACACGGCGGACATTATTATGAAAAAATTCAAGAAAATACAAAACCGTATTCAAGAAAAAACAGTTGAAAAAGCACAGCAGGTTTTTATCCAATAAAAAACGGAGAGTATTATGAGTGTTACCAATTTGGATCCAACCGTTCTGAAGGTCGCCATGGCAGGATTCATCCATGATCTTGGCAAGTTCATTGATGTCAGCTGCCTGGAGCTTCCGGGAGATTATCTGGAAAACAATGCCGGGGCGTTTCTGCCGGTGTGGAACGGCAGATATTCTCACCGCCATGCGCTGCATACCGCCGCTTTTATTGACAGTATGTCCGATTATCTGCCCCCGTCCTGCACTGATCCGGCATGGGGGAAGGGAGAGGCATTCATCCGGCTGGCATGCGCCCACCACCGTCCGGATTCTCCATTGGAAGAGATCATCACCCAGGCGGATCATATCAGCAGCGGCATGGACCGGGAAACTTTTGACAGGGATCTGAGTGAATCGGTTCACTACAAAGATTATCAGAAAACCCGATTGATTCCTGTTTTCAGCCATATCCGTGTTGACGAGCCCAGGGAAAATATGGGCTTGGATGATATCGATGCCAGGTATGCGCTGGGAAAAATGAGCCCTGAATCGATTTTTCCGGCTGCCAGGGAAAAAACAATCCCTGCCGGTGCAACCCAGGCACGCAGGGATTATGAAAATTTGACCCGGGGATTTCTGGAAAAATTCAAAGCCCTTGCCCATAAAAACCAGGACACGGCTTTATGGTTTGAACACTTTGATTCCCTGCTCATGCAGTATACATCATCGGTTCCGGCAGCTAGGGTAGGTCATGTCATTCCCGATGTGTCCCTGTATGATCACATGGCCACCACTTCAGCACTGGCGGCGGCCATGTATCTTTATCATGATCATTTCGGGACCCTGGATATCGCCAATGTCAAAAATGATTCTCTGGACAAATTCCTGTTTATCAGCGGTGATTTTTACGGGATCCAGAATTTCATTTTCACAGGGTATGGAGATACCCGGAAGTACCGCTCCAAACTCCTTCGAGGCCGGTCATTCAGCGTATCTTTGATGTCCGAACTGACGGCGGACCTGATCTGCCGCAAAATCGGGCTGCCCCATTCATCCCTGGTGCTCAACGCAGGAGGACGGTTCACCATTCTGGCCCCCAACACCCCAAAAAGCGTGGAAACTATCCGGGAAGTCAGTGAACAGGTCAACCAATGGCTTGTGGAACGGGCTTTTGGAGAAACCTGCATCGGGTTGAGCAAGGTAACGGCAACCGGTCTTGACTTTCAAAAAGGCCGGTTTGCGTCCCTGTGGGATCGCATGACATCTGCCATGGAAGAGGTCAAATTTTCACGTATGGACCTTGATCAATATGGTGGCACCATTAAAACGGGAGACTATCTGAACCGGTTTCACAATGACCTGAGCCCGGGCATCTGTCCGCTGTGCGGCAAACGCCCTGCTGCCATGGATATCCTGCTCGATGAGATCCATGTCTGTGCCATGTGCCGGGACCATGTTTTCCTGGGTGAAAATCTGGTCAAACAATCCCACGCCGTGATCTGTGATCCAGAGGGAAATCTTGCCGGCAAGCGGCTGCTGGACCCTGTTTTCAACTACTATCAGATCCTGTTTCCTGAAAATGAAATTCGTGACCGCGCAACAGGTGAAGATCATGGAGCTGCCTGGGATAATGGACATATTTTAAAATACTGGAAAATCAGAGCCATGTCAGACGATGATGCATCATCAGGTATCACTGAAAAACACATCAACGGCTATGTTCCGGTTTATAACCAAGCGGATAGCTGTGATGGGGATGCCCAGCCGGGGATGCCTAAAACATTGAATGATATTGCCGCGTCCGCTGCAACAAATAACCAGGGGACTCAGGCCCTGGGAGTACTGAAAGCGGATGTGGATCATCTCGGTTTGATCATGGCCTGCGGACTTGCCGACAACTTGTATACCATATCCCGGATTGCCACATTGAGCCGACAATTCAACCATTACTTTGCCGTTTATTTACCTTCGCTGCTGGAAAGCGATTCCCGTTTTCATGATGTATATACAGTATTTGCCGGTGGAGATGATCTTTTCCTTATCGGCCCATGGAACCGGATTATCGATCTCTCCCGCATTCTCAACCAGACGTTTCAACAGTATGTGTGTCAGAACAAAGAGATCCATTTTTCAGCCGGTATAACGGTTCACAAGGCCCACACCCCCGTTGACGTCCTTGCCGCCACTGCGGAAGAAGCCTTGGAAATGTCAAAAAAGATGGGTAGGAACCGTATCACCTTGTTCGACCAGACCGTTACCTGGCCCCGATTTCTCGAACTCAAACAGGTGGAAGAAGAAATGATCCAGTGGCTTGACCAGGAATGGATTACCAGGGTCTTTTTTTACAAGCTCAACCGATTCATTGACATGGCGGAAAAGGAAAACGAACTCCTGAAAAAAACCGGCACAATCCGCATGCAGGATATGGCCTGCACCCGATGGCGCTCTTTGCTGGGATACAGTGCCCAAAGAAACGCAGGATCAAAACTCTCAAAAGATGAAAGAATGGACAAGGTTCTTTATATACGCAACAAAATCATTCAGTGGCTGGATCTATACCGGGGCAGCCTCAGAATTCCGTTGTGGTCGGTTCAATACAACCGGCGATAACTATTTTTTTAACAAATTGCATATCAGGAGAAATCACTATGGAGAACATCAAATTGTGGGAAGACAGGGAAAAGAATCTCATGAATCCGTTTCTATTTTCCCAGGTTGCCGAGGACTTTGCCAAGCAGATGGATATAGAAAGAGGGAGAAAGAGAAACTGCAACAACCAATCACAATTGCGTAAGTTTTTTGATGAAATCATTCGACTGAACATGGCAGCCAAAACCGGATCAAACAACTGGCCCAACGTTTTGCCCCTGGTGCATATGCTTACGGCCAAGGCCGCTTATGCCCATGCCAGAGACCTGGTTTCCAAAGGGTTTCTTGATTTTATCAGAACCGGAATCAAACAAATTGAAAAGCCCAAGGATCTGGATGTTTTTGCGATGTTTTTTGAATCATTTATCGGATTTTTCAAACTATATGATGAAAAAAAATAAAGGAGAAAAAATATGACAACAAAAACCATGAAACTGCAAGGTATCAACATGATGACCGGCAAAATCGTCTTGAAGAGCGGACTGCACATCGGGGCCGGGGATACCGAAATGAGAATCGGCGGCACGGATAGTCCTGTGATCAAACATCCCCATACCCTGGACCCTTATATTCCCGGATCCTCCATCAAAGGTAAGGTGCGATCCCTTCTGGAACTGCAGTCCGGTTTGATGGGATTGACCAAAGGGACACCGCTGGGCATCCGTCATTTCAAAGAACTGGACGGCAAGGAAAAAGAAACCTGCCGTGATATCATCTGCTTGTTCGGCGCCAGTGGTGCGGATGCTGAAGAGTTGATGGAGATCGGACCATCCAGGCTGTCGTTTGCAGATGCCCCCCTGGATGAGAAATGGAAATCTCAGGCCCTTGAACAGAACCAGGTGTTCACCGAAGTCAAGTCAGAAAACGCAATCGACCGCATAAAAGGAACGGCCATGCATCCCCGGTTCATCGAACGGGTACCGGCTGGAACGCAATTTTGCTTTTCCATCAGCCTCAAAATGTTTGACGGCGATGAGGGTCTGGAGGATCTGCTGCTCAAGGGGCTGAAACTGCTGGAAATGGACGCCCTGGGAGGCAGCGGCAGCCGAGGATATGGGCGAATCGAATTTCAATTTGATGATACCGGTATCCAGGAAAAATTCCAGACACTCAATCCCCTTTCCTAAAGGAGGCATTTTTGTGAAATCGTATGAAATCACGTTACAGCCCCGATCCGCGTTTATTACTCCGCTGAAGGGAGATACCCTGTTCGGGCATTTCTGCTGGCAGGCTGCCTATGATCCGTCCCTGGTTGACGGGGGCCTTGAACAACAGATCGCCCTGTATGGCAAAGAACCTTTTGCCATCTTCTCTTCAGCCTTTCATCGAACAAAAAAAAAGGCCACCTGGTTTTTGAAACGGCCGGACATCCCTTTGCGCTTTTTTCCTGCCTTTGTCAAAATGACCAAAAAAGAGCGGATCAGAACCGCCAAAGAGATGAAAAACAGAAAATGGATGCCGGTTACAGAACCACTGGTTCTCAACCCGGCCCGGGATGCTTTTCAGGATATCAAACAGGCGCAGATAACCATGTCTCATCCCCACAACAGTATCAACCGCTTGACAGACACCACCGGCAAAGGCATGTTCGCCCCTTATTCTACCCAGACCGCCTGGTTTTTCCCGGAT
>JAABTU010000132.1 GCA_011389715.1 Desulfotignum sp. | reverse complement strand
ATACTGGTATCTGCACCCCGCCTCAATGTCTCCGATACCTGTGTCTGACCATGTTACAATGCGGTCAAATCCGTACGCATTTACGATCAAATCCTGGGCGTCATCTGTAGTGAAAGGCTCCGTACCAGGCACAGCCAAAGGTGCTACACCACCGGGTACACCAGGGTTTTTTCCAACAGTGGCATTTGACGTGTCAAGTCTGGCGTCGACATCATTTTTTACATCAAAATAAGGAATCCTTATTCCCACGCTTAATTTATCTGTAAGGCCATATTGATAGGACAGCTCAACCATTATTACATCATATTCAAAAGAAACCACGCTATCTCCGATACTCCCGGAACCAGGCGGCATTCCGAAACCTTGTTCAACAAGCGTAAGATCATGGAAAACAGTGCTGTCAAGAGGACCATTAAAATCTATGGCTGCGGATTCAACATCCCCGTCCGGGCCATATTGCTCATCAATGGGCAGATAAAAGGTGCCGTCCAGGCTCACCATTGATACGCCTTTAGGTAAAACCGCTGCATTATCGGCATAGGATATGTCCAGTGGAAGGAAAAAGAGCATCCCAAGAAAGAAAATAACGATATCCATTCTTCGCATCATTTTGACATTGCCTCCTTTTTTTCATAAAAATGTTTTTCGTTTTATTTCTGGCAGCATTAATACCCTTTTAGCCCCAAGATCCGGCACCGTCTGTCAAAGTGGATTCCAAAGCCGGAGGGTGTGGAACGGACGACAATTCCATCGCAATCTATCCAGCTTTCAGCTCCTGTTATTTTTTTTATCTTTGTATTTGGAACAGTCAGGTTTAATTTTAATTTTGTCCCGTTGGGGAATGCTTCCGGAGTATAGATAAAGGCTCCGGAAGCTGATATGTCTCGGGACCTGAGATCAAACACCTGCCTTTTATCTGAAAGATACATTTCCGCCCTGACAGGGATCCTCAGAGCGAATCTTTCAAATTTTCTTAAGTTGTCCATCAATATTACCCCTTTAAACAAATTCAATTATTGACAGTGTTAAAGGTACCTATTGGTGAAGGCATTTTTGTTGCTTGAGTGAACTCATTACCCGAATCAGGAGAGTCTAACCTTATGGCAGTAAGATGATGAGAAAAAAACAACTTCTGTTTGATCCAGATCAAATCAAAACGATAAACAGCACTAAATTAAATGAGAAACCTAATTTATTATAAAAAAATTTATAAAACACTGTGTTTAAAAAAACAATAGGAAGGGTATCTCATATCAGGTAAAAAAATATTCTCAAAATTTCCTATGCAACCATAGGAAGAAAGTACTATTCTTTATTAAAATCGTAGTACTTTCTTCCTATATGTAACAGGGCAATTATTTTTCAAAAAAAACAAAAAAATTGGATGCATGCTTTTTGTCAAGAAAAGCATGAAAGTGTCAAAAAGATGATTGAAATCTTGAAATATGGCCCCCGCCGCAAATGGACAAAACATTTTTTGTGGCTGAACCCTCACACTGAGTATTGCTGCAGACCCTTTTTTTGTTTGCATCATTTATTGACTGCTGGAATTCCTGCCAGGATCTTTTTTGCTTGATCGACAGTCATGTTTTCATACCGGGCCTTGGTCCCTGAATCAACCACATAGATGGTCCGGGTATGCTCATCAAACCGAATCAATCCCAACACTTCACGAGCTCGGTGCGTGGCATATTTTTCTTCAATCTCCGGACTGTCGAAGAGGGCTACTTCAATATGAACCGACCTATTACCGGCACCGGCAGCTTTTGCAATCTTTTTGATTCTGCCTGCAAAATTCATTTTACACCTCCTTTAATTCATGTTGAATCGTTTTTCCAGGTCCTGAAGCCGTTCCTCTATGCCCTCGATCTCGATGGCTTTCATGGTCTGATTTAAGATTTCCCTTGCTGCTGCTACTCTGGCGGACGGTGGGGCATCTTCATCCCGGCAGATCTGTGCTAATGCCGTGGCAGCATGTCGGCATGATTGCTGAAGAGAGAGGATGGCCCGGTTGACCAGAAGTCGTTTCGCTTTTTTTAACTCATGGTCGAAGATGGGATCACGCATATACCGATACACAGTATCCCTGGCCAAGTTACAGGCCTTGGCGGCATCAGAAACAGTTTCATGGGCTATCAGTGCCTTTACGGCCTTTAACTGATTTGCAGACAGGACATCTGATGTCTTATTTTTTGCCATAGTTTATACCTCCTGTTCGATGATAGTATCAAGGTTTCCACCGGCGGTTTCTTTGTATATCCGACCGAGTTCCTCTTCGGACAAATCATTGATGGGAACCTTTCCGTTATTGGTCTTTGCAAAGAGAGGTGGAGACGGTCCGTTCATTAACTCATTGTAAATTTTTTCCGCCTGATCCCTGCTAATTCTAACATGGAAAACCTGGTCCTCTGGGCCAGGATATTTACTCAAGTCAATCCATCCACTTGCATCTGTTCCGGTCGCACTCCGGCCCTGGGAAGTGTCCAGGCTTCCCGGTGAACCATGTCATTCCAAAACATCTGCCAGTCTGTTTGCAGCGGGCAGGGCATTGGTCCTGGGTGATTGTTTTCCCTCCAGTTGTGAATTCCCATGTTGTCCAGCCACCGTCATCTTTGCCGGATTTCACTATCGGCGGTACTTCTTCCAGGAATATCCCCCCTGACTGTTGCAGAACGATCATTTTCGCCCGCAGGAGGTTCAACTCAGACAGTCTGGCCTGGCGATCCTCTATAGGTGCGCCGTTCGGATCGTCTATCCAATCTGCCAGCCCCCAGGCTTTGTTCCATATATCCGCATATTGGGCAGAGCATCCGGGTGGTGGTTGGGAACAATCCTGGTCCGGTGTGGTTTTTTTTAACCTTGCTGTGTTTTTCTGCCTGAACGGCTGGCTTGATACTGTGTCTGGCCGTGGCAAGTTCCGGTTCAGGCTCGGGGTGATCTTGCAGGGGTACCGGATTTAGTTTTGATTGCCAATTTTCAAAAATATGCCCACCCTCCTTACTGTCTTTACTGTCAAAAGGACTTTTGGCAGTTGTGGCAGTGCCATGGGTAGAGATATTTTCACCTTTTGGCAGTTTTGGCAGTGCCTGGGGTGGCCGTTTTTTCTTTTTTAACCTTTCAAGATATCCACCCATTATTTCACCTCGTTTATGTGATAAAGAGTTTTGGTTCTACCTCCGGTTTCCACCTTCTCAATGTAAATATGGTTGTAATCTTCCAGCATACGCAAACCACCCATTACCTGGTCACGGTCAGATAGTTTACTCCACCCCGGCCGCCATACGTCACGGCTTGAAAATGGTGGCTTCAGGTCGCCTTTTTTAATCCGGTTTAATATTGCCGTTGCTGTGGATACATCAGACTTGGACACTGAAGAATAGGCGCGTTCTGCATGGGTTTCCAGGTACTCTCCCCAGGCTAAGGCCCGCAAGGTCGCATCCTCTGACACAGGTCCGATCCCACCATCAGCCAAATGGATGATTAAAGCCAATGACGGGATTAATTTTCTGTATTTTGCATAATGTGATTCAAGGGCCGGATGCAAGTCAGATCTCAGTTTTGATTCCAATGCGGTGCGCCATTCTGTGAATAATTCCAGGGCAGCAGAATCAAACCTCAGGTATGGGATACCGTCTGGCTGTCCATCAAAATCGGTATCCTGATCCGCGCCTATTGACAATGGGTCCAACCTATCCAGTTCATCAAACACCTGGAAAGCTCTATTCTTGGCTTTAGTATCCGGGTATCTGTCAACATTGGACCATGCTCCATTAAGGTCGGGCCAAATCAATAATCCAAACCTTTGAATCAACCCATCATCAGCAGATCCACCTTTGACAGCCTGACAGCATCCAGCCCCTGGGCCTGGTGAAGGTCGTTAAAATCTGAATCCATGGGACAGATGGACAGTTCCACACCATGGGCAGCCGCAGCAGCTTCAGCAGATTTCCGGCCCGGGTTTCCCAGATCCGGCCGCCGCCTGGCTGTCTCGATATCATTATCGCCTGCAATAATGATCTGTTTTTCAGGGTGCCTTTTTTTGGCAATGCCGGTTACGGCTTCCAGATTGCCACTGGTAAAGGCGATAAAAACAGCGTGTCCGTTGGCCTGGTGAATACTGGCCCCGGTGGCAAATCCTTCACAGACATAAATGATATCGCTTTTGGCCGGATCTCCGATTAAGAAAAAACAGCCCTTCACCTGGCCGCCTGGGTGATACCTCTTGTCGCCATCGGAAAAAATCAGCTGCAATGATGTTATGCTGCCATCCACACTGAAAAGCGGGATAATTAAAACAGTGCTGACCTGCCGGATACCATGGGCCTCGACACGCTTATTTATAAGGTATGGGTGCCCTGGATCTGCCGGCCGGCTTTTCTCCCAGATCCGCAGTGCTGTTCCCGCTGCTTTTTTCTGCTTTTCTGCAATCTCAACCTTCAGCCGGGCCCTAGCCTCATCCATTTGCTTTTGAAAGGCCGCCCGCTGTTCCGGGTTCAGGTCATTATTGCTGATCCGGTTCCCGGCATTGCCATAGAAAACATTTTTCTTGTCACCACCCCACATGCCAATACAACCGCCGCCCGATCCGTCAGCGTTCATATGGATGATTCCCCAACCTGGGTAGCCGGTTTTTTTGCCCTCTGCTCTGCATCTGAAAAGCCGGCCCGGCTCGATACTATCCGGTGGTATTAAGTCAAACCATGAAACGTCATGTTTGAATGCCTGCATTATGTCCGATGTGTTGAATTCAAAGGTCATGGCCGCCCCCCTCCATTCTCACCAGCAGCCTGTCAAGAAAACGTGATTTTCGATTTGTGTACCTGGTGCTGGTCAGAATGGCCGCAATCCAGGGCAGGGTGGTTTTTATGACTTGACGACACAACCACTCTGTGGTGCTTTTAGTATGTATTTTTTTTCTCCGCCCGGGCCTGGCTGCCACAGCCGCCGGGCGCAATATTTTCTGGGCAGTCATCGTGCTTCTGCCTTCTTTTTCAGCCAATTGGTAATCTCTGATTCCAACCATCCAGTAGAATTTTTTCCCAAGGGAATCCGTTTGGGGAATTCGCCTTTTTGTTCCCACCGCCAAATTGTCGGATGAGATACCCCCACGATTTTTAAAAGGTCTGATTTTCTGATTATCTTGTCACGTAGACACTTTCTGCTCCTTTGCAAAAATCGGTTAAGCAATGCTTTACAAGCCTGTTCAGAGCATATCAGAGTGAAAACGGTCTGAAAAAAGTATTAACTGGGGTATCTGGAGGGGGGGGGTATTATGGTTTCTTTTTATGAATTGTTGCCGATTCAGTTGGGAAGGTATAAACGGATTGGCAAATTATTGTCTTGATTTGTGTAATGTTTTCTGGATGTGTGCCGAAAGCGTGGAATCTTGGATGAGGTCATCTTCTTTTGTTAAGCTGCAATTAATAAATGTTTTTGCAAAAAGGAAAAATTTTCCAGAGATAGAATTGGTGGAAGATTTCTTTTTGGAATTGTTTGTTGAAGGATAAGTTGCTTTTTCTCCAGTTATGCTTTCAAATATTTCTTTCA
>JAABTU010000131.1 GCA_011389715.1 Desulfotignum sp. | reverse complement strand
GGCGTTTGTCAACTTCGGTTGCATCGCTACCGGGATACTGCAGATCCTGGCGCTCAACTACCACGAAACCATTTGGAAAAGGTATATGGGATGGCTGCGAACCGTCAGTTCGACCATCCCGTCTGAGGAAGTCGTCCAGTCGGTGATCCAGCAGGAGTACTTCCACAATTTTAGTAATTTCAGCACTGACGCGATTTATCGAATAATTATGTCAAAGAGGCGCGGCAAGCAGCAAGACTGGATGTCACTGGCTGCCTGATGGCGGCAAAACTTCGGACTGTCGAGTTGTTAAGAAAGAATTGAAATTTCAGCCAACCAAATAAGTTTCAAGAGGATTTATTATATTATGAAGGTTTCAAACTTGGATGAGCTAATTGCATTCAGAAGATATTTGCATCAGAACCCCGAACTTTCAAGGAATGAAAAAAATACGCATAATAAAATTTGTGATTTTCTTTCTCGGTTCAACCCCGATAAAATCATTACCAATATTGGCGGATACGGTCTTGCTGCAATTTACAATGGTAAGGCTTCCGGCCCGACCCTGGCTTTCAGGGCAGATATCGATGCCCTGCCAATCCATGAAGATAGCAGTTTGGCACATGCCTCAAAGGTTGCGAATGTCAGTCATAAGTGCGGGCATGACGGACACACAGCAATTCTTGCTGGTCTGGGAACGGTGTTGCATGAAAACAGGCCTGAGAAGGGCAGGGTCGTTTTGATTTTTCAGCCTGCTGAAGAAACGCTGGATGGGGCAAGAAAATTTGTCAATGATCCGAAATTCAAGGAAATAAAACCCGACTATGTATTTGGCCTGCACAACTGGAGATCTGAAAAAGAAAATCAGGTGGTGCTCAAAAGTGGCCAGATGAGTCCGGCTGTAACCACAATGCTTGTAGACCTTAAGGGAACCTCTGCACATGCATCCCGGCCTGAATTCGGCATCTGCCCGTATAATTCGGCAGTAAAAATTGTTGCAAAAGCGTATGAACTGCAGAACAACCATGACATTCATTCTGATGATTTTTCCATGACAACCATTGTGCATTTTTTACTCGGGAAAAACCCGGGATATGGCACTTCTCCGGATGATGCGCATATTGCAATTACGCTAAGAGCGTATAAAGACAGTGTATTAAAAGAATTAACCGATCAGATCGAAAACTATATCGCTGAAATTTCAAAAAAAGAGAAATTATTGGACAAGAGTATTTCCTACACGGATGAAACCATTGCCTGCACCAATGATGAAAAATGCTGCCGGATAATTGAAAAAGCAGCCAGGGAAAATAAATTGGATGTTCAATATATGGAAACGCCCATGATGGGGGGAGAAGATGTAGGGTACATTATTAACAGCAGCAGCCAGGGAGGCGCATATTTTCAATTAGGATCCGGCCCGGACCAGCCGGACCTGCATGAACCTGATTACAATTTTCCCGACAAATTGATTGAACCCGGTATCGGGATATACCATTCAATTGTAAATCAACTTTTACATTCCACCGGCCATGAAATGCAATAAATAAAATTCGGATTACCCAATTCATGAAAATACAAACCGTTACATTCTGGAAAGAAGATCTCAAACTGGTACGCCCCTATACCATTGCTTCCGGCCCCATTGATGCCGTAGAGAATTTGTTCGTCCTGCTGAAAACCGAAAACGGTATCACCGGAATCGGGGCAGGTTCTCCGGCCCCGGGTGTAACCGGCGAAACCATGGCCAAAAGTATGGAAGCGATAGTGGACATTGAAGATATTTTTACAGGCAAAGATATCCGGAAAGCCGCTTCCCTGCTCAGGAATCTGCAAACATCCATGAAAGATGCACCGGCAGCCATGGCCGCAGCAGACATTGCTCTGCATGATCTGGTGGGAAAATCGGTCGGAATCCCCTTGGCAGATCTTTTGGGACGGGCCCATGATGCACTTCCAACCTCAATCACCATCGGCATCAAGCCCCTATATGAGACCCTGGAAGAGGCAGAGGAATATATTGGAAGGGGATTTTGTGTTCTAAAAATCAAAACCGGTCTGAATCCTGACCAAGATATTGAGCGGATACGCAAGGTCCGTGAACAGTTCGGCCCGGACATCCGAATCCGGGTGGATGCCAACCAAGGATATTCTGTTGAGGAATTTACCCGGGTTTTTGAAAAGACCCGGGAATGCGTGGAGCTCTCCGAACAGCCCCTGAAAGACGGACAGATATCCGACATGCAGGGATTGAACAAGCCCATGCGGTTGATGTCTGCGGCCGATGAAAGCCTTCACACCCCGCATGATGTGCCTGTTCTGCTTCAAGAGCCCAGGCCTTTTGGTATTTTTAACATCAAACTGATGAAATGCGGCGGGATCGGCCCGGGGTTGGATATTGCTCGGATGGCGGACTTTTCCGGAATAAATCTCATGTGGGGATGCATGGATGAAAGCGTTGTCAGCATTTCCGGTGCCCTGCACGCGGCCCTGGCATCTCCGGCCACCCGTTACCTGGATCTGGACGGCAGCCTGGATCTGGCAAGGGATATTGTAAAAGGTGGATTTATACTTGAAAGTGGATGGCTCAGAACAAATGAACAGCCCGGGCTTGGAGTGATGATTATTCAATGAAAGAGAAAAAGAATATGCGGATGGGTACAGCGGTGATTCTGACCCACGGATGCCTGCACAGTAGCGATGCGAAAACAGCCCATGGCCTGATTCGGGGAACCCGACGGTTTGACATCACCGCCGTGATTGATGCCTATAACGCCGGCAAAGACGCAGGAGAGGCACTTGATGGGCATTACCGCGGCATACCCGTATATGCCGATATGGCCGGGTATCTGAAAGAAAACCCGGAAATCCCCGATTTTGCCATCATCGGCCTGGCCCTTTGCGGAGGCCGCCTGGACGAACAGTGGCAGGCCATTGTCATGGATTACCTGAAAATGGGGATTTCCATTGTGAACGGTATGCACATGCAGCTGAAACAAGTTGGTGCGTTTGCGGATGTCGCGAAAGAAAATAGCGTTGAGATCATAGACATCCGGGCAGCAAAGCCGTTTGACCAGTGCCATTTCTGGTCCGGTCGGATCTATGACATGAAAATTCCCAGGGTTGCCGTCCTTGGAACAGACTGCGCCGTTGGAAAACGGACAACCTCACAGCTCATTATTGAGGCCTGCAAAAGCAATGGTATTGATGCTGAAATGATCTATACGGGGCAGACCGGCTGGCTCCAGGGCTATGCCTATGGATGTATCATAGATGCCACATTGAACGACTTTGTCAGCGGAGAAATTGAAAATGCCATTGTTCGGTGTGAGCTTGAATCCGGACCGGATCTGATCGTTGTCGAAGGACAATCCGCCTTGAGAAACCCTTCAGGTCCTTGTGGATCGGAAATTATCCTGTCCGGAAACACAAAAGGCGTAATTATCCAACACACTCCGTTCAGAACTTTTGTTGGCGGAACCAGATCTCTTGGCTGCCTTCTGCCTGATATAGAAACCGAAATCAAGCTCGCTACGATGTATGGTGCCAGGGTCATTGCCATTACCCTGAACGGCCGGGGCGGCACTCCGGATGATCTGGTGAAATACCGACTGGACCTTGAAAAACGGCTGGATATTCCGGTGGTCCTGCCACTGGCATCACCACCGGAGGGAATGGCCCGGCTCATGCCGGTGATCAAAGAATTCATGAGGAATCATGAGCACCTGCCGGACACATCCACCCGGAAAAAAAGTATTGACAATAAAAAGAATCCTTTTTAATGTTTTCATGAATGCAAACATCAAATTTGCGCAATTGCATAACAAATGGAGCATCCGGCTGCCGTGTAAGGATTGACTGTTTGTCCTGTTTTTGGAACAAAAACAATAATATTTAAGGAGGTAGCAAATGAAAAAATGGATTACGATCTTAACGACAGTGTTTGTAACCGCTTTTCTTCTTTCCAGCTCAGCGTATGCAGTCAGAAAGGGCGGCACTCTGAATTTTATGGCACCCTATGGGGGGAGTTTGACTACGCTGGACCCGACAATAACCAGCCGGTACCAGGACTATCTGGTGGCAATGAATATCCACCGGGGACTTTACCGCTGGGATGCTAAAAATAATGTGCCTGTTCTGGACCTTCCCGAGAGCGTTGATATCTCCGCTGACAAAAAAACATACACATTCAAACTCCGCCCCAATATCAAATTTCACAACGGCCGGCTGATGAATTCCGATGACGTGATCTGGAGCTTCACCCGCATCGCTACCATGAAGCCAACCGCCCCGGCATTCAGATATATAAATGCAATCCAGGGAGCCAAGGACCTTCACACCGGCAAAATCAGCACCTTTCCCGGCATGAAAAAAATCGACGACCTAACATTCCAGATCGTTCTTGAAGCACCCATCGACCTGAAATATTCCCTCTGGTTCCCTGCGGTGGTTATTTTTCCAAAAGAAGAGGTTGAGGCAGACCCGGATGCATTCGGTATCAACCCGGTAGGCTGCGGCCCGTTCAAGTTCGTCAAATGGATCAAGGGATCGGAAATTATCCTTGAAAAATTTGATGACTTTTACATGGAAGGCCAGCCGTACCTTGATAAAGTCACCTACAAAATTATGGGCGAAGCTGCAGCTCGTGACCTGGCCTTCAAGGCCAAAGAACTGGACGCCACCATTGTTGGTGCGGTCAATTACCCGGAATACAAGGCTGATCCAACAATCTCCAAAAACATGATTGAAGTTGCAGAGATGTTTACCCGCCTGGTCGGAATGAACCCTGATTTCAAACCTTTTGCGGACAAACGGGTACGCCAGGCCATCAATTATGCCATCCCCGCGGATCTGATCATCAAAAAAATCCTCAAGGGAAAAGCATTCCCTGCAAGGGGATATCTGCCTCCCACATCTCCTGCATTCGACCCCGAAGGAAAGAAATATGAATTCAACATGGACAAAGCCAAAGCCCTGATGAAAGAAGCGGGCTATGAAAAAGGGTTTGTTGTAAAAAGGGCCATTGGTACGGCCAACAAATCCTGGGGTACCGGTATTTATGAAGCCATGATGCCGTACTTGAAAAAAATCGGTATCGAGCTGAACATCCAGCAAATGGAAGGGGCGGCCATGGACGCGAGAATTCGTGCCAGTGACTTTGATATGTTCATCTGGTCCCTGGATTCAGGTCCTGACTCCCTTGAGACGATGAGCCGCTGGAAATCGGATGTAGATGTGGGATCCGGGAACTATGTGAAATTCAACAACGCTGAATATGACAAGCTTTTAAATCAGGCGGCCGAGGCCAGCACTGAAGCGAAAAAGAACGAACTGGTTAAAAAGGCCAATGCCATCTTTACCGAAGAAGCACCGGTCTGGTTTTTTAATTACAACAAGGCAGTCATGGCGTTTCATCCCTGGGTTCACAACCTGTCAAAAGTAGCTCCGGAAATGATGTTCCAGGATCTGACGGCTGTATGGGTAGATGAAACTTCTCCTCGTGCCAATGAAAAATAGACTGTAACCTGCCGGGAAGTCGTTTTGGCCTTCCCGGCTTTTTTTCCTATAA
>JAABTU010000130.1 GCA_011389715.1 Desulfotignum sp. | reverse complement strand
AAGGGGTGCTGAAATTGTATAAAAATTTCATATCAGGAAACATATGGGTGTACAATTAAATTGATTTTTTTAAAACCACGAAGCGCACGAAGATCACGAAGAAGTCCTTCCTTCGTGATCTTCGTGCGCTTCGTGGTAAAAATAATTTGACGTCAAGAATGAATTCACCGTGTAGGACAGGAGCAGGACTAGAAAAAAGATGTCACCGGGCCAGGGTGTAGGACAAAAAAGGGCCGGCCCATTATCGGCCCGGCCCGAATGAAAACACTGACGTAACCTTACATGGCGGTTTCCGGATGAAATACGTTGACCTCTTTTAAATCATCTCCCAGGTATTCCCTTTCATTGGGACCTAGGATTCCCATGGACAGGCAGATGAGGGTCCACAAATGCACCACCGGGTAGTTGCCGCCATAGTGTTCGCTCAGTTCATGGATCTGGGCATGGCAGTTGTGGCAGCCGGCAATGCAGTAATCCGCACCTGTGGCTTTTATCTGATCATCTTTGATTTTGCCGTAGGTCAGGCGTTCTTCCTTGAACCCGGACTGCAGGAAGCCGCCGCCTCCGCCGCAGCAGAAATTGTTGGAGCGGTTGGGCTGCATGTCCACAAAGTTTTCTTCTCCTACCACGGATTTGACCACATACCGCAGGTCTTCGGCAATGGGATCTCCATAGCTTTTGCGCACAATCTGGCAGGGATCCTGTACCGTGAATTTGATGCCCAGATCCTTGTTCCAGTCGGAATTGACCTTGAGCTTGCCTTCACGGATCCACTTGGCATAGTATTCATACAGATTTTTTACTTCAAAATTATGTTCCAGGTTGAATTTTTTCAGTCCGGCCCGGACTGAGAATGTCACGTGCCCTCACTCGGTATTGAGAAACGTCTTGCACCCCAGCTTGTTGGCCTGTTTGACACTCATTTCAGTGATATGCTTCCAGGCATCGTCATCTGCCAGGAACATGCAGTAGTTTTCCCCGGCCCAGCCTTTGCTGCCATAGGTCCAGTCCACCCCGGCCAGGTGCAGGATTTTCCACAGCGGCACCAGTTCATCCGGTTCTGTCACAGGTTCCCTTGAGTTCTGGTTCAGGAAAAACTCGGCCCCCTGCTTGTCAATAGGTGCTTCCATGTCTGCAAATTCCGGCTGGGCTTCCCGGTACTCTTCCAGTACATCCTCTACAACAAACTCAAAATCCTCTTCCGTGGTGCCCATGGCAGAGGTGGTGTCATTTTTCAATGCCATATCGCAGGAACCCAGGATCCCTTTGGGGCGTTCTTCCCTGGGCCGCAGTGCCCGGGCATTGAAAATCAGCTGGGGAATATCGATTTTCATGGGGCAGACATAGATGCACCGCTGGCACATGGTGCACATCCAGGGCCAGTCTGAGGCGGCAATTTCCTCGTCCATGCCCAGGGCGGCCATGCGCAGAAATTTACGTGGGTCCATATCGGTGAGCCCTGTGGCCGGGCAGCCCGAGGCACAGGCCCCGCAGGTGAGACAGGCATTCAGATTTCCGCCTTCAGGCAGAATCTCTTTAACCTTGTCAATAAATGCACTTTTCTGCTTTCTTTTACCAAGTTTTATCACAGCTTCTGCCATGGAATCTTCCTTTCTTTATAATCCTGGTCAACAAATTTTGTGTAAGGTGTCAGTTAGAGAGATTAATGGTATTCATGTGTCCCTAAAATGACCTGGGTCCCGGTTTTATTTTCAATCATGGCTGCCAGATCTTCGGGGGCCGTATAAGGACACCCTGGCTTGGCATTCACAAGGCAGGAACTTAAATAGATTTTGTCCGGTTTTATTTCAGAGATTTTGACTGCCATGCCCAGGGCCGGCAACACTGTTCTGCCCGGGCACTCACATTTGATAAACGCCACAACTGCTGCCGGTTCTTCAAATTTGCCTTCCCCCAGGGCTGCGGCCTTGAGACAGCGCCATTCCCCGGGGCATCCATATCCCTGATCCATGTATGAACCACACCCTACCACTGCTATTTTTTCCATTTCTGCTTCTCCTTGCATGTTTTCATTCCGGGTTATCGGCATCAATCTTGTAAAACAACAGCACAATACATGCCAACTTTGCTCCGGAAAAACACAGTCCCCAAATAATATGTTTTTTCAGATAGTTGGAAGTTTTTATCGGATCATGACAAAGATTGGTGATTGCAGGGGTGCGACCGATCCGGACCGGAAAGGTATCAAAGATGCAACCAGAAGAGACATGCACGGCACATTTTCATCACAAAGACCGGTGCCACCCTGAAAAAAGACCGGTCCACATAGATAAAATTGTATATGCGTTTTTACGTGATATTCTGCTTGACATTTGTTTGTGATGCGATACGATACAGGAACCTGTGCTGCTGGTATGCAGGCGCAGATGGTTTCTTCAGGCTTTTTTCGGTTAGTCGAAATCCTGCATGAAACCGATTATGTTTATTTTTTTATACAGGAGATTGCCAATATGGCCAAAGGTATCGTAAAATGGTTTAATGACGCAAAAGGTTTTGGATTTATTGAACAGGAGAATGGAGAAGATGTGTTTGTGCATCACACAGGAATAAATGGTGCAGGTTTCAGATCACTTAATGAGGGTGATCACGTAACCTTTGACATTGAGCAAGGTCAGAAAGGTCCTGCTGCGACAAACGTTACTGTAGAGTAGCAGACCATTTTATTTGTACAAACAAGCCTTATCATGGCGTAAAAATAAAAAGCCCTTGATCCGAAGTTGGATCAGGGGCTTTTTGCACCTGGCAGATCTGCCTGAAGCCTGATTTGGAAAGACACATGGGAAAAAAAATGAAAAAAGAAAATACCGGAACCATCACCCGGCAGTTCCTTTATATGGCCATACTGATTTCCATTACAGTCGGGTTTATTCTGGGGGCTGTCTATACCTCCTTTAAACTGGCAGAGGAATCATCTGCAGATCGTATGCATGCAGATACGGCTGCATCGCCTGCTCCTGATGCCGGAACTGAAATGGATGCCCGGATTCCGGAGCTTGAAAAATTTCTGGAACAAAATCCTGAAGATGCAAAGGCCTGGGCAAGACTGGGCCACCTGTTTTTTGATACCAGCCGGTTTCAAAAGGCCATCCAGGCCTATGAAAAATCATTGGCCCTGGCGCCTGAAAATCCCGGTGTCATAACAGATCTGGGTGTGATGTACCGGCGCTCCGGCCAGCCTGAAAAGGCGATCCAGGCGTTTGACAGGGCGGTGGCCGTGTCTCCGGGGTTTGAAACCGCATTGTTTAACAAGGGCGTTGTGCTGATGGCGGATTTAAACGACTTGGCCGGTGCAATGGCTGCGTGGGAGGAACTGGTCAAGATAAATCCTGCGGCAACCACCCCGGGGGGTGAGCGGGTGGCAGATATTGTGGCACGGATGAAGCAGCAGAACTGATGGCAAAAATATTGTTGTTTTTTTGCATGAAAAAATCACTTCGTTTTTTTTAAAAACCCAGTATAATACCTTTATGGATATTCTTGAATTTTTTTACAGCACAGGAGAGAATACATGGCTTTGACAATGCTGGAGACGATTGAGAAATTTGAGATTCAGGCCTATAAAAAATCCGGTCACATGGATAAAAAAGACCATATCCCTTTTTCCGGATCACCGAGAAAGCATCCCTGGGACCCGGAAAAAATCATACTTGTTGCGGATCCGTTCACAGCCAACACATTTTACTATGAATTTAAAATAAAGGATATTGGATTTGCCGAAGAACTGGCCAGCATGACCAATATCGAGGGGGAATCCGTGGGTATGGCCCGGATCTGGGTGAAAAAAAAGAGCGTGGCCATCCAGAGTTCCCCTTTTGTTGTGGATACCATCCGGCTCTATTGACATGTCAAGGCGGGCACCCGCAATCAGTCCGGCACACTATCTGACAAAGACATCTTTGCCTGATCCGCAGTCAGGTCCGGTCATATTGTTCCATCACTTCGTTGTTGTATCATTATATCCGGTACCTTCCGGAATTTTCTAAAATTCCTTCGGGGTTGCGGTAAACATCAGCAGTGTGTCATGCGTTTGTCAGTTGGCGGCAGACCCGGCTGATCAGGGTGACCATGACCGGGATACTTTCCAGTTCCACATATTCATCGGTTCTGTGGGAATTGGCCCCCACCAGGCCTAGCCCGTCAATGGTGGGAATACCCAGTGATGCGGTCAGATTGCCGTCAGAACATCCCCCGGTGGTGATGGCCCCCATTGTGATGCCCATTTTTTGCGCCTGGGCCATGATCAGATCCTGTATGGCCAGGCTTTGCGGGGTGACGGCCATGGGGGGGCGGTCAATGCAGCCCGAAACCTTGATAGCGGATTGTTCAAACAGCCTTTTTCGGGAAAGCCGGGTGAAGAATGCCTCCACCCGCTGTTTTTCTTTGGGGTCCAGAATCCGGACATCCACGGATGCCCTGGCATGTGAGGGAATGATATTGATTTTGTCGCCGCCGTTGATCACCGTCACCTGGGCGGATGTGCCCAGATTTTCATCATTGAGATCCTGGATAAGGGGGACCAGGTGGGCCAGCTCCACCACGGCATTGACGCCTTTGTGGGGATCTGCCCCGGCATGGGCTTCTTTGCCGATGACATCTATGTGAAACCATCCCCCGCCTTTTCTCTGGTTCACCAGGTGATAATCCGGCCGGCAGGGCTCAAACACCAGGACCCGGCGGCAGGTTTTTGCCGTTTCCTGGATCAGGGGCCGGGACTGGGTGGAGCCGGTCTCTTCATCCCCGTTGAACAGCACGCAGATGGACAGGTTGTCCAGATTCCCGGTTTTTTTCAGGGTTTCCAGTGCATACAGCGCCACCAAGAGTCCCCCTTTCATGTCGCAGACACCAGGTCCCCAGGCCCGGTTGTCGTGGAGGGCAAAGGGCCGGTGGGCTGCCTCGCCTTCAGGAAAAACCGTATCCATATGGCCCAGAAACATCATATCATGGGGCGGGTCCCCAAGGGTGGCCTTGAGGCAGGGGACCGTACCGTTTCCCGGCAGCTGTATACCACAGGCCATTCCCAGGCGGGAAAACCGTTCCTGAAAAAAATGGGCGACTTTCAGGATGCCGTCATTGTTTCCGGAAGCGGAATCCATGTTCACCACATGTTCAAAATCCTCTAAAAACCGGTCAATATCTGTAAATTCCATTCTTTGTGGCCTTCGTGTTCTTCGTGGTATAAATCAGAGTTTAAAACCAGATCACAGGATCAGGAACGCAGGGCCAGCTTAGGGTTCATCTCATCCCGGAGCCAGTCGGAAAACAGGTTGATGGCCACCACCAGCAGGATCAGGGTCAAGCCGGGAAACAATACCATCCACCACATGCCGGCATAGATATAGTTTTTGCCGATGGAGATCATCATACCCAGGGAGGGTTCGGTGATGGGCACCCCCACCCCCAGAAAACTTAAGGTTGCTTCCAGCATTATCACAACAGCCAGGTCCACTGCCATGAGCACGAAAATCGGGGGCAGGGCATTGGGCAGCACATGTTTGAACAGAATCCGGAAATCCTTGGCACCCGAGGCTTTTGCCGCCGTCACATAGGCGTTTTCCTTGACCTCCAGCACT
>JAABTU010000129.1 GCA_011389715.1 Desulfotignum sp. | reverse complement strand
TTCGAAAAAACCGGGGATTACAAAAATGCGGTTGACTTCTATCTGCTTGCCCGCGCATATGACAAAGCGATCGCCTGCATTGAAAAAATCGGCATGATTCTGCTGGAGAACGGCAGAAATGCGGATCTGGTCCGATGGCTTGACGCGCTGCCTGAGAACCGGGTGACTCAGCATCCCTGGCTGGGGTATTTTTTGTGTATGACCCGGCGGTTCACCGGCGTCAAAGAAAATCTGCAATGTCTGCCGACCGTCATGGCAGCCTTCAGGGAACAAAACAGCATCAAGGGAGAAATTCAATCTCTGTCCGCGATGCTTGAAGCGGTTATTGCGGCGGGCCTGGCCTGGAACATTCTGGAAATCTACCTGGATCAGGCAGATCAGCTGCTGGTGTCAGTGCCGGATGACGCCTGTCTTTTTGAAAAAGCGTTCCTTCTGTCCCAATACGGGTATGGGCATACGGTGCGCGGGAACCTTCAGGCAGGGCATTCTGCGCTTCAGGAAGCGTTTTCAATTGCCTGGCGTCTGGGTAATCAGGTGTTACAGATAACCGTGGCATGCCACATGGTTGTAAATTTGACCATACAAAATAAATTTTCCAGCGCCCAAAGATATGCCGACATGCTGGACAAGCTGGCTCAAGACTGTGTGATGCCTGAGTCGCGAATTTTTAATCTGATTGCCAAAAGCTTGATGGCCTCGTTCCGGGGAGAGCATTCAACCGCCCGCAAATTGCTGGATTCAGCGCACCGGCAGGTAGAGGACAATGGATTGATTTATTACCTGCCCTTTGTGTTGATGTACCGGGTGTTTTATTGTGTTTTCTGTAATAGACACGCTGAAATGAAGTCATTGGGAAATCAGCTGATCAGCCTGGCCGGTTCTATGAAAAACCAGGTGATGGCGGCATCCACCACCTTTTTTTTAGGTTTGAACGCGTATCGCAGCAACGACTTTGAACGGGCAAAGCAGCTCTTGAATCAGGCGGACCGGCTCTGTTCCCCGGAAGAAACCAACACGCAGCTGCAATGGTATGCCGGCAAAGTCGTGGCCTGTCTGGTGGGCCTCAATCAGGGGAAAACCAGATTTCAGGAAAGCGACATTCACGATGCCCTCGCATATTTCAAAAAGGAGGGCTGCATCTGTCTGGTGGCGGAAACATACATGGTCCTCTCGCTGATTGAAAAACAACGCAAACAAGAAGATCAGGCAGGAAAATACCTTTCTCAGGGGTTTGATATTTCCCTGCGGGCGGAATATCATCATTTTCTGATGTTGAGCCGGTCAGATATCATTTCAACCTGTCTGTCGGCACTGACAATCCCCTGCCAAAAAACACAGCAGCATGCCGCCGCATTTCTGTGTCAACAGCCGGTTGACATGCGCCTTCCTGAACTGGAAAAAAGCGCGGTTATGATGTTGGAACAGAATCGTCCGGACCAGGCGGTTCGATTGTGTGTGCAGGCAGGCTGCCCGGAAAAAGGGGCACAAATGATATTACACCATGCGCCCGTGCTGTGGACCCGGGGTGATTTCCGTATACTGGAACAGATGATCGCCATGCTGCCCCGAAAAATCATCGATGCCTCCCCCCAACTGATTTTCTGGGATGGGATGTGCCGTCTTCCGGTCTTACCGGAAATCGCCATGGAACGTCTGGTGCAGTCGCTGGACAGGTTCGATGCCCAGGGTGATCCGGATGGTTGCTTTCTGGCGCTGTCCGGGGTGTTGAATACGCTTTTTTATCAGTTCAACGGGTTTCACAATTCAGACCTGTTGTTGCAAAAAGCGGTTCAATTTGAAACAAGGTTCGGCAAACCAGGGCATCCTGAAATCGAGTTGAAGCTGACCGGCGCCATCCTTCAATCCCTGATTTTTCGCGATCCGGTGTCTGAAACCGCCCAGAAATGGATCACCAGAGGATGGCATATATCCCAACAGGTCAAGGATATTCATCATGCAGCCCCGGTGTTTCTGCCGATGATTCTGCTTCGGATCCTTCAGGGGAATCTATCCGGTGCCGGCCACCTGCTGAAGCGGTTTGACACGGTGACCCCTGAGACGATATCGCCGCTGCTTTATCTGGAACTGCAAAGTTTGAAAGCGTTTCACGCCTGGCTCAGTGGAAATTTCGATGCAGGGCTGCAGGCGGTTGAACAGGGATTGGCCAGGGAACAGGAAACCGGGATCCATCTGATTTTTGCAGGTTTCAGGGTCCAGGGGGCAGCCGCTGCCATCGGTGCGGGCCGGTATGAACTGGCGGCAAAATTTCTGGATCAGATCACCCCTGTGTTGTCTCGTCAGGGTCTGTGGATGCAGGGGTGGTACCATTTCGTTTTTGCCTGGCTGGCGCTTGTGACCGGGAAAGCGGGTGCCTGCCGCCTGCATGCGCTGGCCGGTTTTGAAAAACTCAATCAAACCGGGTGCGAGATGGCGCTTGCCTGCTGTCATCTGATGATGGCCAAAATGCATGATCTGTTCAATGAAAAACAAGAAGCGCGCGGTCACTTGAACCGGTCATTGGTGCTGTGCGAAAAATATGGGATCGAACAGTGCCGGTTCATGGCCTTGCTGACCCGGGCCTCGTTTTTGATGGAAGACGATATCGATGATCCCGGGGCGGCGTCATCGCTTCGGGCAGGGATGCGGTTGGGCAGGCAGCAGCTTTACCGGTTCGGTTTTGCCTGGAATCCTCGGGAAATGGCGCACCTTTGTGCCCAGGCCCTGAAAACAGAGATCGAGCCCGAGTATGTCCGGTCTTTGATCATGACATATTGTCTCATGCCTGAGAATCCTCCCCTGGTGATTCGTCAGTGGCCCTGGCCGGTATCGCTTTACTGCCTGGGAGAATTCAAGGTGATGGTCAATGGGGAAATGGTCAAATTTTCCCGCAAAGCCCAGTACAAGCCCCTGGCCATGCTGAAATTTATCGTTGCCAGGGGCGGGCGCCATGTTCCCGACCATGTTGTTGAGGACGCGCTCTGGCCCGACAGTGACGGAGATGCGGCACACAATGCATTCACCACCACGCTGCACCGGCTCAGAAATCTGCTGAAGACCCCGGATGTGCTGATTCATCAAGAGGGAAGCCTGTCATGCAATATCCGGATGATCTGGACCGATATCTGGGCGCTTGAACATATCTGCCGGTTGATTGAACAACTCCTGAACGATCCCCGGCCGGATGATCGAGTATTACCGCTTCTGGAGGATCTGCTGGCATTGTACCGGGGGCCTTTTATTCCAGATGATCCGGCAGAATGGGCCATTGTGGAACGGCAGCGGCTCAAGGCCCTGTTTGTAGATACCATCCAGAAAATCGCCAGACGGTTTGAGCGTCAGCAACGATGGCACCAGGCGATCCGCTGTTACCGGCAGGCGTTGAATGTGGAAGCGCTTGCAGAGGTATTTTATGAAAACCTGATGCGCATTTATGCTAAAATGGGAAAACCCGGTGAGGCGCTTCTGGTTTACAGGCAGTACAAAGCGGTTTTCAGAGCCAGGCTGGGCATGTCGCCTTCTTCAAGACTGAATGGACTGTGCCGGGCGATTTGCGGCAGGCCATCCGGCATCTGAACACAGTAGAAATTATTTTAAATCCACCAGGGCTTTTTCCAGAAACCATCCTTCAGGCGCTGATTCGTTCGCCGGTTTGAGTGTCATGGGAAGGTTCTGGGCAGTCGTCTGTTTGTTCACATAGAGCAGATAGCAGTTTCCTTTGATCGGCACGACATGGGGCCGGGTGGTGAGAAGCGGCAGATCCGGGGATACGATTTTAAAAAACGCGCCTCTGCGGTTATATTCAGTATAGGTGCCGTCCGGATTTTTAACATACCGGTGCATGGTTGCCAGATCGACATAGATATCCTCGATTGCGATGTCATGCCCGGGTGCCTGGGCCAGCTGTTTTCCCTCCAGATCGGATCCCCATGCAAAGATCCCGGAAAAGCCGATCACCGCTGCAACTGCAACGAAAAAAAACAGTGCTGTTTTCATGATTTCCCCCTCCTTTGAAGTTGATAGACGAGGCCGTGTTGTTTTGCGCGTTGGCATGATTTGCCGGAGAATGCGCAGTGCTTGGATCATCAATATCCGTATTTGAGTTACAAATAGATTACAGATTCAAAAAAAATGATATTACAGAAGATCGGGGCGCCGGCAGAACTGCTTGACAGATCACGTTCAGGCAGGTATCCATAGACATCGAAAAAATAAAACCACCCGTCAGGGTCAGCAAAAAAAAGGATATCATGAACACGTTGTATACCCCGGAGTTGTCTACACCTGTCAGCCGGCCGCTTTACATGACCGCCATCGAGGCCGGATTTCCTTCTCCGGCCGATGATTATATCGAAGGCCGTCTGGATCTGAACCAGCACCTGATCAAACATCCGGCCGCCACCCCGGACGTTGGCCGGCTGCTGACAAGGGGATCCTGAGATGACGGCCTGGTCGGTCTATATCCTGGAATGCGCGGACAACTCCCTGTACTGCGGGGTGACCACCGATCTGGAGGCCCGCGTGCACAAGCACAACCAGGGCACCGCATCCCGGTATACCCGGTCCCGGCGGCCGGTGACCCTGGCCGCGGTCCGGGAAAACCTGGGCAAATCAGCCGCCTTCAAGCTGGAATACCGGATCAAGCAGCTGCCGGCCGGACAAAAAATCGCGGCTTTGAAACAATCACAATCATAATGGGGTAACATCCGGTCATTTTAAACGGTGCGCTGATGATCGGGATTCTTTTTTCCCCGGAGACTTGCGGTAAATCACCTTGTCATCCCCGGGGCTGTAAAAATCGGGCAGGGTGGCAGCTACGGTGTATCCGCATCGCGCGTAAAAGGCCCGGGTGGGCGCGTATTTTTGTTGGGATGCGGTTTCCACGTAGATGGTGCAGCCTCCGGCTTCTGTGATCAGCTGCTCCATTTTTGTCAGCAGAACCTGACCCAGGCCTTTTCCCTGAAATTCAGGCGCCACCGCGATCCAGTAGATGTCATAGCCTGCCAGGGTACAGGGGATCGGGCCGTAGCAGCCGTATCCGGCAAGCCGGCCGGCCTTTGAGGCCATGACAAAAAAATATCCGCCGGCCGGACCTTTTTCCAGGCGCTCCTGTACCAGCTGGGCTGCGATCTCCACTTCATCATCTCTGAAGAAGCCCGTTGACGCCACCAGGTGCCGGATATCTTCCACGTCTTCAGGTACGGGGTCATACCGGAAGTGCATGCCTTTGGGTACGGCCAAAGACAGTGTTCTGCCCCGGGTCGGGGCGAACACGGCTTCGGCCAGGCCTTCAAAAAAGTGCCGGGCATTGTTCCCCAAGTTCCGGGTGTTGTAGCCGCCTTCCTGGACCACCAGCAGGGGCAGGCCGGTCTCCCCGATCATCTGCCCGTTTCTGAAAAAATCTTTCGGGGTCAAAGACCAGGTGCCGGTGGGGTCATGCCGGGCCGTGTCCAGGCCCAGGCAGACCACCAGGAAGTCCGGGTCGAAATCCGCCACCCGTGCCAGGGCCCGGGTCAGGGCCGTGCGAAAGGGTTTGCCGTCCACGGTTTCATCCAGGGGCAGGTTGAGATTGAATCCCTCACCTTCGCCCATGCCGGTT
>JAABTU010000128.1 GCA_011389715.1 Desulfotignum sp. | reverse complement strand
ACACTTGAGAATCGCATAATATTTATTGGACTGCCGGATATGTTTTGATTTCAGGCGGTCGAAATCCGCGTCAGAAACATGGAAAATCCGGGCCGCAGAAAGCAGGGTGACCTCCTCTGCATCTGCCAGCCTGCCGTCCGCCGCTGCCACCCGGAACAAAACATCCATCATCAGGGCAATAATGTTGGGCTGGGACCGAAACACAGAATAAAACTGCAGGGCAAAGGCGTCAAAGCTTTCATTGGACTGGACAGCCTGCCTGAATATTCTTTTGGCAGTTTCCTGTCCTGTGGCATCCAGCTGGAGATCCTGTTTCATGAATGCCTCCACCACCTGGATCTCCTTTTCGCTTACCTGGCCGTCAGCCTTGCACAGCTTTGCCAGCATGGAAAATGCCGCTGTAAAAAAAACCAGCTGGGCTTCTTCATTGGAAGACAGGGACCCGGTTCTTCCGGGAATGGAGGCAAGGTAGGCATCCTCTTTTTTATCCACAAAGGCATGGCCGAATGCCGCACCTGCCACAGCACCAATGGGCCCGCCCAAAGCAAATCCAATGGTGCCGCCGATCATTTTTCCAAGCCAGCTCATAAGTAAAAATCCTTGTGTCAAATTTTCAAAGGTTATATATAACACAAATGTTGAAGTCGTCAAACAAATAACAAAAGATGGCATATGATATTCAAAAACCTTTTGGGCATTCTGATTCTGTTGTTGAACGCCGGCGGACTGGGCTTTCTGCTTTACCTCGGCAGCCTGGCAGTCCTGGACCGCTTTTTCCCGAATCAGGCAGAACCTGATGTTTCGCCTGCTGCCGTGAAAAAAGACCCCCTGCGCATGGATAATGAAATCATGCCGGATGAGGATGACCTGCTCAAGGATCTGGATTTATCGGATCTGGACAAGCTTGATCTGGAGGATTTTGAATAACGGCCATGCCCTGAGCGGGCATAACAAAGGATGAAAGCTTTTAGCTGTTAGCTGTTAGCTTTTAGCTGACGGCTGACGGCTGAGGGCTTTCATATAAAAGCACAATACAATTTTTTCCCGGATTTTTTTGTTTTAATTTGCAAGGGTGTTGGGTTGCCTGTGCCAGGGCTTTTTCTTTTTGGCTTTTTCCTTCACCGGTGCACACCGGGTTTCAATACTGCCTTTGCCCAGCAGGCTCTCAACTTCCTGGAAAAAAGCAGAATCAGAACAGGTGGTATAGTCATCCCCCATCTTTACCAGAATTTCAGGTGTGTCCTGGATCTGGATTTTCAAGCAGGTGGTACAGTCGCCAGGATATTGCTGCACAATGGGTTTGAGCTGCGCCAGAACATCTGTGCCGAACCGGTCGGCATCCACCGCTATCAGGATACCGTTGTTCCATTCTTCACCAGCCTGTTCCACCGGCACGATTTTTTCAGCCAGCAGCTTGATGCCATTGTCTTTTTTCTGGACTTCAGCTTCCAGTATCACCACCTGCTCCTGGGACAGCAGCGGGTGAAATCTGGCATAGGTATTGGGAAAGACCACCACCTCCACGCTGGCATTGCGGTCTTCAATGGCACAAAAAGCCATCATATCCCCTTTTTTGGTTTTATGGGTTTTCAGCACCTTAATTATTCCCCCCATGCGGACCATTTTCCCGTCCGCCATCTCCTGCAGGGTGATGGTATTGACATTGGCAAATTTTCCAATGGCCTTCCGGTGCTTGTCCAGAGGATGGCCGCTGATATAAAATCCCAATACCTCTTTTTCCATTTCCAGCAGCAGATTGTCTTCCCATTCTTCCATGTCAGGCATGACCGGAATGCTTACTGGAACAGCTGATCCCAGGCCGGAATCAGCAAACAGGTCCAGCTGGGAATCCGCTTTTTCCTTTTGAATACGGTTTCCATGGTCCAGGGCATCTTCCAGCATGGCCATCAACTGGCTGCGCCTGGCCCCTGTGGAATCAAATGCCCCGCATTTAATCAGGGCTTCCATGACCTTTTTATTTACCTTGGACAAAGACACCCGTTCGCAAAAATCATACAGGCTTTCAAAGGGGCCGTCTTTTTTTCGTTCCCCTGCAATGACATCAATGGCGGCATTTCCCACCCCTTTGACCGCAGCCAGGCCGAACCGGATGCTGTCATCTGATACAGTGAACTGGGCATCGCTTTCATTGACATCCGGCGGCAGCACCTTGATATCATGGGACCGGCATTCATCCATATATTTAAGAACAGCATCAGAATTGCCCCGTTCACTGGTCATGAGCGCTGCTATGAATTCCAGGGTGAAATTGGCTTTCAGATAGGCGGTCTGATATGCAATCAATGCATAGGCAGCACTGTGGGATTTATTAAACCCGTACCCCCCGAATTTTTCCATGAGGTCGAACAGCTCTTGCGCCTTTTTGGGGTCATGGTTGTTTTTTGCTGCACCCTCCAGAAACAGTTTTCTGTGGGCCTCCATCATGGCGGCAATTTTCTTGCCCATGGCCTTGCGCAGCCCGTCCGCATCAGCCATGGAATAATTGGCCAGGACACCGGCGATCTTCATGACCTGTTCCTGGTACAGGATCACCCCGTAGGTTTCTTTGAGCACCGGTTCCAGCTCGTCAAACAGGTAGACCACCTCTTCTCTGCCATGTTTTCTTTCCACATAGGTGCTTGCCATGCCGCTGTCCAGAGGACCCGGGCGGTACAGGGCCACCAAAGCCACAATATCGGAAAAAGTGGCCGGTTTGAGGCGCAGAATCAGGTCTTTCATGCCGGAGCTTTCCAGCTGGAACACCCCTGTGGTATCGGCTTTCTGGAGCAGTGCAAAGGTGTTTTTATCGGCATAGTCCAGATTTTCCAGATCCGGCGGCTGTTTGCCCTGTTTTTCAATCAGATCCATGCAGTTCTTGATAACGGTAAGGTTTCGCAACCCCAGAAAATCAAATTTTACCAGCCCCAGTTTTTCCACATAATTCATGTCAAACTGGGTGATGGTTTCCCCTTCCTTGCCCCGGAACAGCGGCAGGTACTGGTTAAGAGGCTTGTCCGACACCACAACACCGGCAGCATGGGTGGAGGCATGCCGGGGCAGGCCTTCCAGAAGCAGGGCGGTCTCCAGCATCTGGGTCTTTTCTTCGGAACTGCCACATTTTTCCTGGATGGCCGGCACTTCCGCCAGTGCTTTTGTCAGGTTCTTGGCCCCGTCCGGAATCAGCTTGGCAATTTCATCCACTTCAGACAACGGCACACCCAAAGCCCGGCCCACATCCCGGATCACAGCCTTGGCCTTGAGCTTGCCAAAGGTGATGATCTGGCACACATATTCAGGACCGCCGTACCGGTCAATGGTGTAATGGTAAACCCTGTCCCGTCCTTCAATACAGAAATCCACATCAATATCCGGCATGGATATTCTGGAAGGGTTCAAAAACCGCTCAAAAATCAGGCCGTGTTCAATGGGATCCAGGGCAGTAATGTCCATGGCATAGGCCACCATGGATCCGGCAGCCGACCCCCTTCCAGGGCCCACCGGCACCCCTATTTTTCTGGCATGGGCGATAAAATCCGCCACAATGAGAAAATACCCTGGAAATCCCATATCCAGAATGATCTTTATTTCATAAGCAATACGATCCCGGTATTCCTGTTCAATGATATCGGGATTTTGTTTTTTGATGCGGACCAGTTTTTTTTCAAACCCGGCCATGGCCTTTTTCTGAAAAATCTGTGCCTCACTGCCTTCATCATCTGCCGCATACTTTGGAAAATGGTATGTTTTATCATCAAATTCCACATTGCACCGGGCCGCAACCTTTCGGGTGTTTTCAATGGCCCCGGCAAACTGCCCGAGGCTGTCCATCATTTCTGCAGGGGATTTGAAATACAGCTGGTCAGAATCAAATTTAAACCGGTTCTGGTTGGTTATGGTATCCCCGGTCTGGATACACAGCAGGATATCATGGGCTTTTTTGTCCGCTTTGTTTAGATAATGGCAGTCATTGGTGGCCACCATGGGAATGGACAGCCGGTCACTGATATCAGCGATACCCTGGTTGACCTTTTGCTGGATCTGCATGCCGTTTTCCTGAACTTCCAGAAAAAAATTGTCCTCACCCAGAGTTTCCAGATAAAACCGGGCAGCCGCTTCAGCGCCTGCCATGTCATTTTGGATGATGGCCTTGGGAATATCACCCTTCAGGCAGGCAGACAACCCAATGAGCCCGGTAGCATGGGCAGCCAGCAGTTCTCTGTCGATCCTGGGTTTGTAATAAAACCCGTTGAGCTGGGCAATGGACACCAGTTTACACAGGTTGGCATATCCTTCCCGGTTTCTGGCAAGCAGCACCAGGTGGCTCAATCCCTTGTGGTCCATCTGGGTTTTGTGATTGATGGTCCTGGGGGCCACATACACCTCGCACCCCAGTATGGGTTTTATGTCCGCTTTTCTGGCTTTTTCATAAAACGCCGCCACCCCGAACATGGTGCCGTGGTCGGTCATGGACACGGCATCCATGCCGTATTCTTTGCATTTTTGCAAAAGCGGGTCCAGACGGATGGCACCGTCCAGCAGGGAATATTCTGTATGCAGATGCAGATGGTAAAACAAACAGGAAGGGTCGGTCATGGGCGTCAACTGCTTTCCACTCTATAGTTGGGTGCTTCCTTGGTAATCACCACATCATGGACATGGCTTTCTTTTAATCCGGCTGCAGTGATTTTCACAAAATGTGCCTTCTGGTGCAGATCTTCAATGGTGGATGCACCCAGATAGCCCATACCTGCCTTAAGACCGCCGATCATCTGAAAAATGTTTTCGCTGACAGTGCCCCGGTAGGGAATACGGCCCACAATGCCTTCAGGCACCAGCTCTTCCGCCTCTCTGGTGTCTTTCTGGTAATACCGGTCAGAAGAGCCTTTTTTCATGGCTTCCACCGATCCCATGCCGCGGTAGGCCTTGTAGGAACGTCCCTGGTAGATGACAATCTCCCCGGGGCTTTCACGGGTACCGGCCAGAAGGCTTCCCAGCATCACAGAATGGGCCCCGGCTGCCAGGGCTTTGGCAATGTCACCGGAAAATTTTATCCCGCCGTCAGCAATAATGGGAACCCCGGTTTTTCTGGAGATATCCTTACAGTTCTGCACCGCTGTGAGCTGGGGTACCCCTACCCCTGCCACGATGCGGGTGGTACATATAGACCCCGGACCGATACCGATCTTTACGGCATCCGCACCTGCATCAATCAGGGCTTTTGCCCCGGTCTGTGTTGCCACATTACCGGCCACTACCTGGGAATCGGGAAAATCATGCTTGATCTGCTGAACCGCATTAATGACATTTTTGGAATGACCGTGGGAGGTATCAATAACCAGGGCATCGACACCGGCACGGATCAGGGCATCCACACGCTGCATCATATCAGATCCCACACCGATGGCAGCGCCGGCCCGCAGCCGCCCAAAGGAATCTTTACAGGCATTGGGATATTTTTTTATTTTTTCAATGTCTTTTATGGTGATCAGCCCTGTGAGTTTTCCATTGGCATCCACCACCAGCAGCTTTTCAATACGGTGCTTGTGGAGCAGAATCTTGGATTCCTCCAAAGTGCATTTGTCTGTCACTGTCACCAGATTTTCACTGGTCATCACATCCCT
>JAABTU010000127.1 GCA_011389715.1 Desulfotignum sp. | reverse complement strand
CCGGCAATGTTCGCGAGCTGGAAAACACCATTGAACGTGCTGTGATTCTTCTGCTGGATGAACACATTACAGAAAAAGAACTGCCCTCGACCATCACGGAAGCATACGCCGGTGAAAACCACTGGGCGCTTCCAGCTTCCCAAGGTGCAGCCAGCCGCCCCCTGGAAGAAATAGAGCGGGAAGCGGTTCTGGACACCCTGGAAGCCTGCAGCGGAAACAAGAGCGAAGCTGCCCGCAGACTCGGAATCAACCGCAAAACCCTCCACAAAAAACTGAAAGGCTATGGTATGAATTGATCTACCTCGGGGGTACGTTTCATCCAGTGGAGAATCCATCTTCACACTGGCGAGAAAATAGCAACCCATCATCATCCTGACGGTGATTTTTAGCCGGATCTTTCTCTCTCAATGTTGAACCAGCGCCAGCTTCAAACGATAAAGATACTTGATTTCAGAAGGGGGGTGTTTTCAACAAATGCTAAAATCGGTCTTGACAATGGAATTTTTTTAGGCTATACCCCCATAGACTATATTACAGGAGGTGCTTATGGCTTTATGCGGAACCGACCAAGACAAGGAGCGTCTGATCAGGCGGCTTAACCGGATTGAAGGACAGGTCAGGGGGCTGGGCGGAATGATTGAAAATGACAGAGATTGTATTGAGGTTCTCCGTCAGGTAGTATCCGTTTCAGGTGCCATCCGTGGGGTTTGGACGCAAATCGTTGGAGACCATCTGCGAGGATGCATTCAAAACGCGACGCTCCAGAACGATGACCGGGATCATCTGGTCGATGAACTCATCGAGCATCTCGGAAAAATGCGGTAGCGGCTAAAGGTAAAAACAAAAAATAAGTTACAGGATTTGATATGCATGTCGATGCGATAAAACAGCTACGTCATGAACATGACTTCGAGGGAAATGCCCACAACAACGAAAAAAGGACATTGAAAGTGATTGTCCTTACCGGCATCACCATGTGCGCTGAAATCATAGCCGGTGTCTTTACCGGATCCATGGCACTTCTGGCTGACGGAATGCACATGGGTACCCATGCATTTGCCTTGGGTATTACCTATTTTGCATATGTGATGGCGAGAAAGTTTTCAGGTTCAACGAAATTTGGTTTTGGAACCGGTAAATTTGGGATCTTGTCGGGCTATACCAGTGCATTGTTTTTGGGTGGTACGGCCCTTTATATGATTGTCGAATCGTTTGGACGGTTTTTCAAGCCGGTTCCTATCGCCTTTGATGAGGCTATTATTGTCGCGATAGTCGGACTTGCGGTAAATGTTCTGAGCATATGGATGCTTCGCAGTAAAGAGACCAATCATCACGGCCACAGCCATCATGATGATAATGACCACCATCGCAGCCATCATCATGATCATAATATTCGGGCTGCATACCTGCATGTTCTTGCTGATGCTTTGACTTCTGTTTTGGCAATTGTGGCACTTGTTTCGGGAAAGTTTTTTGGCTGGGCATTTCTCGACCCGGCTATGGGTATTGTCGGCGGCGTTATGATAGCCATATGGGCATGGGGTCTCCTCCAGAGCAGTGCGTTCATTCTGCTTGATGGAAACGGAGACAAAAACATCCGGGATGCCGTCGTTACTGCGATCGAATCAGATGGTGACAGCCTTGTCTGTGATCTTCACATCTGGCCGCTCAATTCAAACGCTCTTGCCGCTGCGGTAACAGTTGTCACAAAGGAAAAACGAAATCCGCCGGAATATCGGTCCCGACTTTTACATATCACTCAGCTGAAACACTCGACGATTGAAATTCATCATTGTACAAATCAGCTTTGTGCCTGCAATCAGTACTGATGCCGGTTTTATCTGCTGAAATAGTAATAGGGGCTTGACGTGACTTTGCCTCTCAGGATAAAAAACCTTCGGCGTAATCAAAGATTGTACATGATTTTTTCGTTCCGAAATAATAGGATAAAAGACTTCCTGTTGGTTTTACTGGCGTTGGTCTTTCTGTGCGTGTCATTCTGGCAATCTTCCCATGTGCATCATCAACACGGTTCTGCAGACGCTGAGTTTGTTTTCTGGCCCATATCTTTTGTGTCCGGGCTCTCAGAGGGGCATCATGGTGGTGCAGAATCTCACGGGGAACACAATCACGATGCGCCGGATAAAACAGCGCATTTATATAAACACAAAATCGGCTGGAACAGCCTTCGCAGCAAGGCGAATGGTAACAGTACATTGAAGATGCCCGCAGTAATCTGTACCTGGGACATCGCAAACCCTACCTCAGAAGCCGGCACCATCAAAATTCCGTATGTCATGGGGGCCAGTAGTGCTTGGATCAACGCCCTTCCCCCCGCCCGTGCCTCCCCTTTCACCGCTCCCCTTGTATGATCTTTTCGTTGTATTTTACCAAACAACCGTTTTTCTAAAGGAACGCTATGAAAATATTCAAGATCCACCACCCGGTCGGGAATCCCCTGACGTGGTGTCTTGTTCTGCTGGCATTTGTACTCGTCGGTGCGGTCGACGCGCTTGCCCACGGTGTGACAGCAGGTGATAAGGGATATATCCAGGAAATCAGCGGTGTCATGACCCTGCCGTTTATTTATTTGGGGGCCAAGCACATGGTCACCGGATATGACCACATTCTTTTTCTCTTTGGGGTCATTTTCTTTTTATACCGCCTCAAGGATATCGGCATCTATGTCACTCTGTTTGCCGTCGGGCACTCGGTAACGTTGATCGCCGGGGTTCTGATGGATGTCAGCGTCAGTGTCTACCTCATAGACGCCATCATCGGTCTGTCCATCGTTTACAAAGCACTGGACAACATGGGGGCTTACCAGCGTTGGTTCGGCTTTCAGCCCAATACCAAGTTGGCCACGCTGGTTTTCGGACTCTTCCATGGGTTCGGCCTGGCCACCAAGATTTTGGAATACGATGTGTCCACCGAGGGTCTGATGAGGAATCTGGTCGCCTTCAATTTGGGTGTGGAACTGGGGCAGCTCATGGCCCTGGGCCTGATCCTCATTGCCATGGGGTACTGGCGGCGCACCCGGGGATTCATGCGCCACGCCTATGGCGCTAACGTACTGCTCATGACAGGAGGTTTTCTGCTCGTGGGATACCAGTTGACCGGCTATTTCGTCTCCTAACCCAATCAAATAATTTTATTTAAGAAAAGGATATAAAACCATGCAGCATTCACCAAATATAACAGATCTGCCCTCAAGCGCAAGGCTCATCAAATCCACCATCGTGGCCGCCGTGGTAGCCGTTTTTGTTCTGGTAGTCGCCATTTTACCCACCGAGTACGGTGTGGATCCAACCGGGATCGGCAAAGTTCTGGGGCTGACCAAAATGGGGGAGATCAAGGCCTCCCTGGCACAGGAAGTGGCGGCACAGGGCACGGATGAGCCTGCCGCCATACAACCCGTTCAAGCAATTCAGGAGGTTGTGCCGGAACCGGTCCAGGCTGTCACCGCGCTTCGGAAGGACAGCCTGGAATTATCCCTGGCGCCCAACGAGGGCAAAGAAATCAAACTGACATTGAACAAAGGGGAACGGGCGAGCTATGTCTGGTACACTGATGGGGCCGCCGCCAACTTTGACGGTCACTCCGATTCCGTCAAGCACAAGATCGACTACAAGAGCTGGCAGAAAGGGCGTTCCCAGCGCGAAGAAGGGGAGCTTGTCGCGGAGTTTGACGGAAAACACGGCTGGTTCTGGCGTAACCGCACCTCAAAGCCGATGAAGATAACCCTCCAAGTGGAAGGGGAATACGCTGATATTGACGAGGTCATCTGACCCTTGTTATCCAGTCGAATCAACCTGCTCGTGGATTATCACAACGGGCGGGTTGATTCGATGTATTGAACGGTGTCAGGTATCTGCAATTCAGGCACGTCGGATAAAAGTCAGGTAGTATTGGGATATTATATATCAACAAGTAAGTTTGTCTTGTATAACTTTTTTGTTGACATATAATATTTTTTGATTTAGAAATCAATATCATGTAGGGCATATGCGCCCAAAATTAAAACCTACAACCAGGGAGTGAACAAAATCATGAAGCAGTTTGTATGTATTATGCTAATATCAATTTTTACATTTGCCGGCTATGCAGCCTCATCTGACAAGGAACTTGTCGTGTATACGGCAAGAAAAGAGCATTTGATCAAAGACCTTTTTGAAAAATATGAAAAAGAACATGGTATTAAAATCACATACATCACCGGCAAAGCAGCGGTGCTATTGCAGCGTATCCTTTCAGAAGGCAGTGGCACCAATGCAGATATTCTTTTGACAGTGGATGCCGGCAACCTCTGGCAGGCAGCCCGAAAAGGCATTCTTGTTCCGGTGGAATCACAGATACTCAAAGAGAATATTCCTTCCCATTACAGAGATCCGGAAAACAGATGGTTCGGGCTGTCTGTCCGGGCCAGGACCATCGTTTATAATACAAATACCGTAAAAAAAGCTGATTTGCATTCATACGAAGATCTTGCAGATACAAAGTGGAAAAACCGCCTTTTATTGAGAACCTCCAAAAAAGTGTATAACCAGTCGCTTGTGGCCATGCTCATTGCAACAGTGGGTGAAGACAGAACCGCACAAATCGTTAAAGGTTGGGTAAGCAACCTGGCAGCGCCGCCATATTCCAGTGATACAAAGGTCCTTGAAGCAATAGCCGCCGGTCAGGGCGACGTAGGCATCGTTAATACATACTATTACGGCAGGCTGATGAAAAAAAATCCTGATCTGCCTTTGGGAATTTTCTGGGCAGACCAGGATGACAAGGGGGTTCATGTCAATGTTTCAGGGGCCGGGATCCTTAACCATTCAAAGAACAAAAAAGAAGCTGTCAGGTTTATCGAGTGGCTGTCGGCAAAAGACGCGCAGAAAATTTTCGCAGATGCCAACATGGAATATCCTGTGAATACACAAGTGGTGCCCCACGCAGATGTAACAGCATGGGGAACTTTTAAAGAGAGCACGGTCAACCTTTCCAAGGCCGGTCAACTGCAGGCAGACGCTGTCATGTTGATGGATAAGGCCGGTTACAAATAAATCCCCCCAAGAGATGACCACCCTGCGGGCTGCAGCATTTTTTTGCCGGAAGGGTGGTCATCAAACCCCTTGAGAACCGTCATGCTTCAGTGCATCACCAACAACAGAAATTTCATTGTATCCCTTTTTTTTGCCGTGATGGTTATCTCACCGGTCATGGTTATTTTCCTTTCCGGATTCCAGGCTGAAATTGAAATATGGACCCATATTAAGCAGTATGTTTTACCGGAACTGATGAAAAACACAGCGATTCTTATTGTCGGCGTACTGTTCACCACAGCGGTTTTGGGCATATCCCTTGCCTGGCTGACATCATTTTATGACTTTTTGGGCAGAAGCATATTTCACCGGATTTTACTGCTTCCGCTGGCCATCCCTGCCTATGTCATGGCCTTTATTTATACAGGGCTGCTTGATTTTTCCGGGCCGGTTCAAACCTTTATCCGGTCATTCATGCCGTCTATTGCACCTTATTCCCCCCAAATCCGCTCAGCATGGGGGGTAATAGCTGTTATATCATTATCCATTTTTCCTTATGTTTATCTTATGGCCTCAAGCGGATTTCGTTCCATGGGAAAATCCATGATAGAGGCTTCCCAGTCTCTGCATGCAGGCCGGCTGTCTACATTATTCCGGGTAACCATACCCATGGCC
>JAABTU010000126.1 GCA_011389715.1 Desulfotignum sp. | reverse complement strand
TGATTTACTGGTGTGCTGGTAATATTTTTCCAGTAAGTTCCTTTTTTGTAAGAAGTGTCACTGTTTACCGACAAATATTATAATTGTCTTTATTGTTTCATTAATTACCCCAAAATAAAAGGAGATTTATTATGCTGTTCAAAGCAGACCATTTGTCAATGGACCTTCGTGCTCTTCTGGTCCTTTGTGGTGGAATAGATCAGTATGGCGGACGCGCTGCAAGTATGATATTTACACATAGATACAATATACCGCGAATATAGGAGCCGGGTGTACAATCCGATACTGATAATATGGTTTTGAGAACAGAGATAATTTCCACCCTGCATGCGGAGAAACAATTTTCTTTGGACCCGTTTTTCATTATGGGCAACCTGGGAAATCCGTGTTTTGCACAAAAGGCCGGGCTGCATACCACCCGGGATCTGTCACAGATCCATCGCTGCCAGGGCATTATTGTGGGAGAAAAGGGGTATGACTGGGAAACCACCATCAACGCGGTTGTCAATTTTTTTATCCAAAAACCCGATGCCCTGCTGATTGTTCCCAATCCGGATGCATATTATCCCGGAAAATCCCCGGGGCATATCTGCATCGGGGCAGGGGGGGTGGCACGGTTTATTGTCCGGGTGCTCAAAACCTACGGGATCAGTGTGTCCCCCATTTATCTCGGAAAGCCGTTTTCGCCGATATTCCAAAAAACCCATGCCCAGCTGGAAGCCTTTTACGACAGGCCTGTTCTCCGCAACCGGGTCCTTATGGCAGGGGATTTTATCCGGTCCGATGTCCAGGGTGCCCTGGATTTCGGGTATTGTTCCGCCCTGGTGCTCACCGGTGTCACCACCCTGGATATGCTGGAGCGGTCCGCGGTCAGGCCGGACCTGGTGTTTGAAACACTGGGCTGACCGGCTGCTGGATCAGATGATCCGTTTTCGGATGGCGGTTACTATCAGTTCAGCCAGGATCACAACCACAAAGATGCTCAACAGAATGACGGACACGCGGTTCCAGAAAAAGAGGTTGAGGGCGGTGTCCAGCACCATGCCAATACCGCCTGCGCCAACCAGACCGATAACGGCTGATTCTCTCACATTGATATCCCAGCGGAACAAAAACACCCCCCAGAAAGCCGGGGCAGCCTGGGGCCAGTAGCCCTTGAGAAACACACTGAACCACGGGGCGCCGGAAGCTGTCAATGCCTCAACAGGACCGGGATCCACCTCTTCCAGCGCTTCTGCAAACAGTTTTCCCACAAATCCGATGGACCGGAAGCCTATGCAGACGGTGCCGGCCAGGGGGCCGGGTCCGAAAACAGCCACAAAAAGCAGGGCCCAGACCAGTGAATTGACCGATCGTGAGGATACGAGGATCAATTTGGAAAGCCAGTTCAGCAACGGGAAGTGCACAATATTATTGGCGCCCAGTATGCCGATGGGAATTGCCATGACAATGGCCAGCAAGGTTCCAAGGGTGGCAATATGAAGGGTTTCCATCATGGCATGGTGAATGCCTTTAGGATAATAGGCAAAATCCATGGGCCACATCCGTTTGAAAAGGTCGGCCACCTGGGTGGGGGCATCATAGAGAAACTCGGGAATTATCTGTACGGATTGCATTGATATTGACAGGGCGATGGCAAATCCGAGAAAAACGGCAAATCTGGCCAGCCGTTCGGAAAACGTGAATCTTTCCCATTTGTTCAAAGAGGCAGAGCTCATTGAAAAACCTTCTTTATCCGGGTGGAAATAAATTCACTCAACATTACCAGGGCGATGATGGAAATAAGGATTGCCGCAAGAAAGTCATAGTCAAACCGCTGGAATGCCGCAAAGAGTGTGCCGCCGATTCCGCCTGCACCGACAATGCCCACCATGGTGGAATTGCGCAGATTGGCATCCAGTTGGTAGGAGGAAAATCCGATAAACCGGTTGAGGACCTGGGGCAGCACCGCATATATGATCACACTCATAAAGGGAGCGCCTGCAGCCCGCAGGGCTTCAAGGGGCTTAAGGGATATTTCTTCAATTGCCTCTGTGAACAGTTTGCCGATAAATCCGATGGAGGCAAAAATCAGGGTCAGGATGCCTGCAAGGGGGCCAAACCCCACCGCTTTGACAAAAAGAATGGCAAAAATCACGGGATGAAAAGACCTGCAAAGGGCAATAAAGGCACGAAAGGGCCAGGTGATCCAGGGCGGCATAAGGTTTCTGGCCGCAAGCAGTCCCACGGGCAAAGAGAACAAAATACCAAAGGCAGAGGCAATGATGGCGATCTCCACAGTTTCCATCAGATTTGCCGAAAGCAGCTGCCAGCGGGAGAAATTCGGGGGGACCATTTCCGCTAAAAACGCAGCCCCGTTACCCAGTCCCCGGAGAAACCGTATCCAGGAGACGTCAAGATAATTGGCCGCATAGGCCGCATACAAAAATGCTGCCAGCCAGCCGGCCCGGGCCCACCAGTTTGTCTTGAAAGCCGGGCCGAAATTTTTTGCTGTATCTGCTGTCATTGGAGCCAGTTCTCACCGCCGTAAATCTTTTTGAGATGGTCGTTGGTCAATTCTGACGGGGGACCGTCATAGATGATTCCCCCCATGGAAAGCCCAATGACCCGGGCTGTAAAGCGCTTGGCAAGTTCAACATCATGGATGTTGATCAGCAGGGGAATGTTATGTTCTCTGGATAAAGAAACCAGCAATTCCATAATTTCGACACTGGTTTTGGGATCAAGGGAAGAGGTAGGTTCATCCGCAAGCAGCACGTGGGGTTCCTGCATGATGGCACGGGCGATACCCACCCGCTGCCGCTGCCCCCCTGACAGGCTGTCTGCCCGCTGGCGGGCAAATTCCAGCAGGCCGATGGATTCCAGCAGGGCAAATGCTTTGTCAATGTCCGTCTGTGGATATTTTCTCAACCAGGCACGCCAGGAGGGAACATATCCAAGCCGGCCGCACAATACGTTTTCCATAACCGACAGCCGTTCTACCAGGTTGAACTCCTGGAAAACCATACCGATTTTTCTCCTGGCCATGCGCAGATTTCGGCCTGCCAGATGCGTGATGTTTTCCCCGCTGATATACACATTACCGGAACTGGGGGGAATCAGTTTGTTGACACATCGGATCAGGGTGCTTTTGCCCGTACCTGAAGGGCCTATGATGGCAACACTGCTCTGGCCCTGGACCGTAAAACTGATATTTTTTAAAACTGGTTTGCCCCTGACATATTCTTTGCTCAAATTTTCAATGCAAATGGAACGTTGCGGGTGAGCGCTGCTGTCGCTCTTTGCCTCTACAGTCATATATCCCTGGTCTGTTTTTTTAGGTGAAATCACCATATGGTAGAGCGGCGCCATTTATCCCGAAAGGGCCGGGACAAATGGCGCCTGAAAATATCAACCTGTCTGTTATTGTTTTTTGGCTGCCTTGGCCGCTTCTTTTTCCGCCATTTTCCGCAGGCCGTCCTGGTTGTATGATGTGCCGGTTGATGCGGCAATGTCACGGATGACTTTCCAGTCCTTTTCATAGGTTATCGGATAGAACCGGTCCGCACCGCCGAAGGTTTCCTGCATGGCAGGGGTAAACCGGTAGGCGTAGAAAGCATCTACAATCTTTTTCACAAGATCCGGATGCAGATTGTGGGCATAACCGAATGAAGAGGTGGGAAATTTGGGGGAGGTGAAAACGATGCGGAAGTCATCCGCGTTGATTCTGCCGGCATCTGCCATCCGGTAATAGACATCAGAGGCAACCGGTGCAGCATCATAATCTCCGTGGGCAACTCCCAGAATGGACTGGTCATGCTTGCCGGAATACACAACCGTGTAATCTTCATCCGGAACAATGCCATGCTGGGGGAAAATGGCCCTGGGGGCAAGATTGCCGGAGTTGGAGGAGGCAGAAGTGTGGGCAATGCGTTTGCCTTTTATGTCATTCAGTTCCTTGATATCACTGTCGTTTTTGGTGACAACAATCAGATTATACCCCTGGAAGCCGTCATGGTATCCCTTTACAGCAATGGGAACATACCCGGCCAGATTGACGGCAAACCCGGTGGGTCCGGTGGAGAAACCAGCAATATGAAGCCGCCCGGAACGCATGGCTTCCACTTCAGCCGCATTGGACTGCACTGTATAATAAATTACTTTTTTGCCGGTGGCCTCTTCCAGATATTTCTGAAAATCAGCAAACGCATCTTTGTAGACAGCCGGGTCTTCCACAGGGGTGTAGGTGAAAACCAGGGTTTTGGGGTCTTTCCATTCAGCCGGGTCTTTGGGTGTATCTGCCACAAGGTCCATGTTTTCATCACAGTACATCTCATCCAGAGTGCCCCGGTTTTTGCAGTCATCTGCATAAGCAGAAACTGCGAAAAATAAAACCACCATGAAAAATGCCACAAATCTTTTCATCATCTTTTGTCCCTTTTCGGTTACGTGTTTTTGAAAATCAGGTGCGCACATCATCCCGCTGTAAAAATGTTCCTGCGGGTTTTTCAGTTGGTCTAACTTAGGACAGGAACCTAATTTTTGTCAATCAAAATGTCACCGGTTCATCACCGGGATTATCTATCAGAGGCATACCGGCAAATTCAATTGCCCCCGGGCTTGTTTTCATGGTGATCTGTTCTGCAAGAAAAAAAGGCCTGGCACAGCATATCCAATTGTCGTTATCCAGACAAAGGTTGTATCCAGAAACTCCTTGGACAGCATCGTCCAAACAACTATGGCTGCCACCGGGACAGCAAAGCCGCTGATAAAGGGTCGGGCAGAAAACACAGGCAGGGTGATGTCTGTGTCACCTGATAAAGCACGCGCTGCAGCACAGTAGTTACATTTTTGTTTTCATATTATTGCATTTATGTATTTTTTATAGATCAATTAAAAAATTATTCATAAATTTTATTTCTATTATTTTCAGATAGTTATGTTCGTGAATGAAGCATTTTTCTTTTCATGGCACTGGTTTTGCTCTTATGACACACCAGGTTGTGTAACGACAAAACCAAAACCAACACTGGAGGAAAAATGAAAAAAATTCTGGCAGTCATCAAGCCGTTCAAGCTGGACCAGGTCAAAGAGGCCCTGGCCAAAGTGCAGGTTAACGGAATGACCATCACCGAAGTCAAGGGATTCGGGCGGCAGAAAGGCCACAAGGAGGTGTACCGGGGGGCTGAATATGTCACCGACTTTGTCCCGAAGGTGGAAATTGCCATTGTAGTCAATGACGACATGGTGGATGAGGTGGTCAACACCATCATTACCACGGCCAACACGGGGAAAATCGGTGACGGCAAGATTTTTGTGCAGTCCATTGAAGAAGTGATCCGCATCAGGACCGGTGAAACCGGCCCGGATGCCATTTAACCTGACATATCTGTTACATCTGACCATACAAAGGAGATAAATAAAATGAACATATTGGCTGGTATTATCATCTTTTTGATCTGTTCTGTTTCAGTTGCCGGAGCTGCCGGTTCCGACATCCCCACACCCTTGACCAACAAGGCTGCCATTGATCTTGTGCAGACTCATGCCGACTATGTCTGGACCCTGGTGGCGGCAGCCCTGGTTTTTTTCATGCAGGCAGGCTTTGCCATGGTGGAGGCCGGATTCACCCGTGCCAAGAATGCCGTGAATATCATGATGAAGAATCTCATGGATTTTTCCATGGGATCGCTGTGCTTCTGGGCCATCGGGTTCGGCCTCATGTTTG
>JAABTU010000125.1 GCA_011389715.1 Desulfotignum sp. | reverse complement strand
CGGTTTCAGGTTCATGTGTTGCCTCCTTTGTTGAGGTGAATACAAAATACAGGCAGGGCATCAGAAAAAGAGCCACCCCCATTTCCATGAGCAATCCGCCGATGGCGGCAATGGCCATGGGCTGCAGCATGTCACCCCCGGCTTCCAGGGCCAGGGCCAAGGGAACCAGCCCGAACAAGATGGCGGTGGACACCATGACAATAGGCCGCAGCCGCAGCTCGGCCGCCGTGAGAATCGCTTCCTTGACCGACAGCCCCCCGGTATCCTGCAAACCGCGGGCATAGGTGAATAACAGCACGCCGGCATTGACCGCAGCCGCCAGGACCACCAGAATGCCGATGATCACCGTAGCCCCCAGCGGGGTGTTGGTGGCCAGCAGCAGGCCGGCCGACCCGGTCAGGCAAAAGGGCATGCTGCCCAGAATAAGGGACGGCAGTTTCAGACTGTTGAACTGAACCGCCAGTACGATAAAGGAAAAAAACAGGGCAAAGCCCAGGATAAGCACCACATCCCGGGTCATATCCGCCATCATTTGGGCCTGCCCTCCATAGGTGATTCGAAAGCCGGGGGGAATGGTTTTCTGTGCCATGGCCTGTCTGAGCCCTGACAGGGCCTCGCCCACACTGACACCGGCGGCATCCCCCCGGACAATCACCATTTTGACCTGGTCTTCCCGGACGATTTCCACCGGCCCTGTGGCCTGCCTGACAGCAGCCAAATCTCCCAGACGAACGAACCCGCCTTGTTGGGAGAAGATGAGCAGGTTTTCCAGGTCTGTGCGGTTTTGGATGCGGGATTCCGGCACCATCACCCGGATGTCATAATCATTGTCTTCTTCCCGCAGGCGGGTGGGCACGCTGCCGGCCACCAGTGTTCTCAGGGTGTCTGCCACTTCGGAAACAGAAACCCCCATTTCCGCGGCCCGGACCCGGTCCACCGTGATCTGCATCTCCGGCTTGGACAGGTCCATTGCCACATAGACATTGGTAAAATGCTTCAGCTCTCTCATGGTCTGTGCGATACCGCCGGCCAGGTCGAACAATCGGGCCAGATCATCTCCTTGCACCTTGACTTCAATGTCGGCGTCCCCCATTTTGCGCATGCCCTTGACCTTGGCCTGGAACACGCTCACCTTGGCGCCGGGTGCCGGTACCTGCGCCACCACAGGCCGCAGCTGACGGATGAATTGATCCGTGCTGATATCCCGGTCATCTCTGGGCAGCAATTGCAGGTTGAGTTCCCCTTCATTGGCAATCTCAAAGGTCACCGTTCCCACGGCCCGGCCTCCGGCCATGGCAAATAGGCTCTGGATGCGCGGGTCATCACCGATCCGGGCTTCGATCTCACGCAGGATCCGGTCGGTTTCCGCCACTGCCGCGCCAGTAGGCAGCTTGACCTTGACCATGATCCGCCCGTCGTCCATCTGGGGCAGAAACTCACTTCCCAGACGGGTGGCGGCATAGCCTCCGGTCACCAGAATGGCCAGAAACAAGGCGATGACAACGTATCGAATCCGCAATGCCATTCCCAGCATCCGCCGGTAGGCCGAAGTGATGCGGTCCATGAAGCGTTCAAATCGGCCTTTGGCCGTTTTTCCGGACCGGCTCAGAAACATGGCGGTCAGCATGGGGGTGATACTGATGGCCGTTATCAGGCTGATCAGTACAATCCCTGCAATGACCAGGATCAGTTCCCTGAACAGCAGGCTGACCAGTCCGGGAACCAGCAGAAAGGGTACGAACAGCGCCAGAAAAGCCAGGGTCGCTGCCACCACCGCCGGTCCGATATCGGATGTGGCGGCAATGACCAGATCGTTGATGGGGGCTTCAGGATGCTCTTCTTGCCGTCGGGAGATGGCTTCAACCACCAAAATGGAATTGTCCACCAGAACCCCGATGGCGATCACCAGTCCGCCCAGAGAAAAGATGTTGAGGGAAAACCCGGCCATCTGCATCAGGCCGAAATTCATGATCAGGATCAGGGGCAGGGCCATGATGATCACCACCACCTGGCGCCAGGAACCCAGAAAAATCCACACGATCAGAATGACCAGAATTCCCGCCTCGACGGCGGCGGTCTGCACCCCGTTCAGGGCATCGGTGACATAAATCCCCTGATTTTCCACCATGCCCAGGACAATTCCTTCGGGCAGGCCGGGCTTCAGACCGGCCAGGCGCTGCTCAACCGCCCGGGCCACGGCCACGGTATTGGCATCCGCCTGCTTGAGAATGCTCACCTTGACTGCGGGCTGCCGGTCCAGCCGGGTGATGACCCGGGCCTCCCGGTGGGCATCGGCCACTTCTGCCACATCCCGCAATGTCACCCGCTGGGTGCCGCTGCGCAACAGAACCAGGTTGCGGATATCTTCCAGAGAGGAAAATTCTCCCATGGTACGGGCGATGATTTCCTGAGGCCCCACCGTGACCCGGCCTCCGAATTGTTCGATGTTTTCTTCTTTCAGGCGTTTGAGCACACTGGTGATGGTGAGATCGTATTTTTCCAGGGCCCCGGGATTGAGGTACACCCGGATTTCACGGACCAGGCCGCCGATGATTTCGGTACCGGCCACACCGGGAACCGCCAGCATCTGGTCCTGGAGCCATTCATCCGTCCAGGTGCGCAGCTGAACCAGGTCCCGGGTATCGGACCGGACCGTGAGCTGTAAAATAGGAATCTGGGACGGGTCTGCCTTGAAAATAATGGGAGGGTCGATATCCCGGGGCAGTTTGCGTGCCACCCGTGCCAGGGCTGCCGTGGCATCCTGGTAGGCCACATCGATATCTCTGCCATAGCCGAAATTGGCGATCAGACTGTACATGCCCTCGATGGAGGAGGATTCCAGAAAATCCAGCCCGTCCACCGTCATCATCTGCCGTTCAATGGGATCGGCCAGGCTGCGCTCGATCTCTTCAGGGGTGGCCCCGCTCCAGAAAATGTTGAGTTTGATCATGGGGTAGGTCATGTCCGGCAGAAAATTGACCGGCAGACGTAACAGGCCGTACAAACCCAGCACCACCAGGGCCAGGGCTATGGCGCTGGTGGCCAGCCGTTTTTTGACGGTGTATTCGGTGATTTTCATGACGGCAGATCCGTCTTCCCGGGGGCTGCCACTTTGACCAGAGCCTGGTCTTTGAGTTTTTCCTGGCCGGCAATGATGAGCTGGTCACCGGGCGCGAGTCCAAAAAGGATCTGCACCCGGCCGTCCACCTCCAGACCGGTTTCCAGGCTGCGCCGCACCGCTTTTCCGTCTTCCACCACAAATGCCGAAACCCCTCCTTCCGGGTCCTGAATCAGGCAAAAAGCCGGGACCGTGATGGCATCGGGAATATGGATCAGGGTCGCCTGAATCCGGGCGAACATGCCCGGCAGCAGATCCACGGATTCCGCCAGGACCGCTTCCACGGTCCGGGTCCGGGTCCGCTCATCCAGCCCTGGATAAACCCGGCTCACCCTTCCCTGGAACATCTGGCCCGGATGGGCATCCAATTGTATCTGCACGCTCATGTTTTTGTGAACCTGGGTGGATACAGTTTCCGGCACGGAAAATTGCACCACCAGGCTGGCCGGGTCGAAAATTTCGATCAAAGGGGTGCGGGGTGCTACATAATCTCCTTCCGCCACAAACACCCTGGAGACAATACCGCTCCAGGGGGCGGTGATCAAATAATCCTGGGCACTTTCCATGGCTTTGGCCACCTGGGCCTTGGCATTTTCATACTTTGATTTTGCCGCATCCAGCTGGGCCCCCGGAATCGCACCGCCCTCAACCAACCGGGTGATCCGGTCCAGCTCGGATGCCTGTTCTTTCAAAAGTTGTTCAGTAGCTGCCACCTGGGCCCGGGCTGCCTTGTTGCGGCTGATCTGCAGCAGGACCTGGGCTTTTTCAACCCGGTCTCCTTCCCGGACCATGCAGTTTTTGACGGTACATGATTCCACCGGGCCTTCTCCCGGAGATGCCAGCCGGGCGGTTCTGGTGGGGGCCACCGCGCCGGTGAGGGTGATGGTTTTGGAAAATACCCCGGGCGTGACGGTTTCCACGGACACCATTGGCAGGGGTTTAGCGGGTTTCTCCCCAGCCGCAGGCTGTTCAGATGCAATCGGTTTCGTTTCAGCGGCTGCTGTTGTTTCGTTTGATGCTACCATTGCCGGGCCCGGGAAATACAACTGGGTGATCCCCAGGCCGATCAGGCCCAGCAACCCCAGTGACAGAATGAGTTTACCTTTTTTCATCACATGATTCTCCTGTTGCAAGCCGCAGTTTTGCCGCAGCAGTATGCAAGTCTGCCACAGCCCTTGCAAAATTGGTTTCCGATTGCAGCAGGGCTGTCTGTGCATCCAGCACATCGGTCAAAGACCCGCTGTTCAACTCATATTTCATCCGTTCGATGCGCAGGCTTTCTCTGGCCTGTTCAACCGCCTGCTGCACCGCAGTCACCCGCCGAGAGCTGGAATGGATGTCCAGCACCGCGGTTTCCACATCTTTTTTAATCTCAAGTTCCAGTTTGCGCAGCCGTTCCTGCCCTGCTGCCAAGGCTGCGCGTTCCTGGCGGATCCGGGCGGCAATGCGGTTTCCGTCAAACAGCGGGACAGACATCCCTATACCGGCGGCACCGACATCTTCATCCTCTCCTGATCCGGACATTCGGACACCGTAGCCGGCGGTCAGGGATACAGCCGGCCAGTACTCTGCTCTGGCTGCATCTACCCGTCGGGCCTGGGCTTCCAGCCGGGTTCGGGCCGCCAGGTAATCGCTGCGCTGATCCAAGGCAGTGGCCACCAATTGCGGGGGATCCGCTGTCACGCCGGAAGGTGGCACCGATGCTTCCTTGAGGGTCAGGGTATCTGCCGGGTCATCCACCCCCATCATATTCACCAGCAGCCGTTTTTGGACCGCCAGGATATTTTGTGCCTGCAACAGGGCCTGCCGGAGATCAGCCAGCCGCACTTCCGTCCGCAGCAGGTCCACCCGGGCCGCCTTCTGGGCTGCCAACAGTTGGGTCACCTGGTTGTGGTGTTCTTCCATGGTGCTCACGGAAAAGGCCAGGGACCGGATCACTTCCTGCTGGCTCAGGATGGCGTAAAATGTGCTGCACACGTTGAAAACAAGCGCTTCTCCGGAACGGGCCAGCCTTTTTTCTTCGGCCATGCGGAGCAGGTCAGCGGCGCGGATTTCGCTGGATATCCGTCCGCCTGTGAACAGCGGCATCCGTAAAACCAGATCTCCACGGACAATATCCGGGTCAAAAATACCCGGTTCCCCATTATAACGGGCCGAAATCAGGCGCTGGTCATCCCGATAATGCTGCCATCCGGTTTCAGCCTTCAAGTCGGGCCATTGAACGGCCCGGGCCGTATCATACCGGGCCTGTGCCGCTGCTGCCTCCCATTTTACTGCCGCCATTTCAGGGTTGTTGGCCAGGGCGGTCTCAATGGCCAAAGCGATGGTCAATGGTCCCTGATTCGGTATATGGCGGATGTGCGGTTGCGGTGAAGGCTGGACGGTTTCCCGGGGACCGGGTCCAATGGTCTGGCCGGGAAGGGCGGGTGCATAAGGGTCGGTGGGCTGGGTGAGTACACAACCGGACAGCCCCATGGCAGCGGCAGTGATGCCCATGGATAACACAGCCCGCACAATTTTTTTTTTGATACAAAGTTGCAGCATTGTAATATTCCGATTTGACGTCATAAAATATTTATACATAGAACAAACAATAA
>JAABTU010000124.1 GCA_011389715.1 Desulfotignum sp. | reverse complement strand
TGCTGGAATCCATGCTCACCATTGCCCATGAGCAGTTTGTGATCGATGATGAAATCAACGGCAGCTGCTGCAAAGTATTGAAAGGCATCGAGGTGGATGAGGAGCACCTGGCCCTGGAAGTCATTGACTCGATCGGCCCGGGCGGCAATTACATGACCGCTCCCCATACCATGACCCATATCCGCAGTGAATACTTCAACGGCAACGGCGTGACCGACCGGAAGAACCGTGCCCGGTGGGAAAAAGAAGGATCTCAGGATGCCCGGCAGCGAGCCCTGGGCATTGCCAGAAAACTGCTGGCCAACAAAACGGCGTATATTCCGGATGACGTGGATTCGGCCATTCGGGAAAAATTCAATATTCTGCTGCCCAAACAGGGGTAACCAGGTCGTGGACTGCGCGCCTGGGGGGCAAAATTCGGCACCCGGCCGGTGGTGATTCCGGCGGGCGTTGTAAATATTCGCCCCCTGCGCGCTCGGGCCAGGCAAACGAGTCTTTTTATGGTTACGTGATTCATAAAGAGATCCAAGGAAACACAGATGTGCGGAATCGTGGTGTATTACGGAGATGCCCAGAACCGGCTGACCCGGATTTTGACGGGCATGTGGGCCATTATCTACCGGGCCCCTGACAGCACCGGCATCGGACTGGCCGGCAGCGACCTGGAACCTTTGAAAATCCGCCGGGCCCTGGGGTCTGTTGAAAATCTGATCGACCGGCTCATGACAGACCCGGTGTTTGAGGAAACCGACCTGCAGGCCGGGGCGTTCATTGAACCAGATCCGACCTGCCAGGCCGGATATATCGACCGATTCCAGAAACGACTGCTGTCCCATGAAGGGTTTACGTTCCAGGAGACCGCATCCTATCCTACCTGGTCCCAAATGACGGACGTGCAGAGCCCGATCCAGGTAATGCCGGGAACCTGCGGGGATTTTCGGATCAGAAAAACCTTTGCCATTGATTCGCCCAAGGCACTCAAAGCAACCATGGACTGCCTGGTCCAGGCGTATGATCTGCCGGTGGCGGTGGTGGAAAAGCTGATCAGAAACAGATTGACCGTTCAGATGGACGCGGCGGAAAAATCAGCCCCCCTGCCTGTGGAGCGGTCTGATCTGTTTCATGAATTTCAGCGGATTTTCAACCGGTACGCCTATGACCAGGCCCCGGTCCGTCCCCGGCGGGTGGTCAGCAAACAGGGACAGAAAAATCCGTTTGCCCGAAAACATGTCTGGTCTTTTCTGCGGAAAGTGGTGATAACCCTGCCGTCCGACTATACCACAGACGGCATCGCCAACCTGTTCAGATACCTGGATATCTGGGTTCTCAACGGGCTGACACCGGAGGCTGCAGAAGATATTCAATTGATTTTTGAAAGTTTCTGGACGGCGCATACCGATCTTCCGGTCCGCCACTGGCAGGTGCTTTACCGGATCGAGCGCACCTGCAATGTCTATGGCCTGGCCGCCACAGCCGTGCTGGCCCATTACCAGACAAAAATTTACATGCCCCGGGCCCGGGCCGCACCGGCCGGCCCCTACCTGCCAGAAGGTCATGTGCCCGGCCCCACTCACCCGCTGCTGCTGCGGTCCATGGTTCAGCCGGTGATCGGCCAGGGTCGGTGGGCCCTTCAGTCCGCCATTTCCGTGCGCAACGCCCATCCGTTCATGGACCGGGAGAAAATTCGTGCCGTGGTGCTCAACGGTCAGTTCGATTCAGAGGTGGAATCCCGGATCCATCAGTATATCACCCAGGTGGCGGGCATCAGGCCGCGGACAGAAAATTCCACGGAACTGTTTGCCATGCTCTGGGGACACTATTTCGATACCGCCTGGCAGGAAAATCAGAGATACCGGACCATCGAGGCCCAGCATCACCTGGGACTGGAAGAGATCTCCATCTGCAGCCAGTCCATCGACTATACTGTTTTCAGAACCCTGCACCGGAAAACCATCCATGACATCGATGAGATGGCGTTTATCAAGGCGGTGCAGGCCATGACCCGGTCCGGGGGGCAGTTTGCCGTATCCGGCATCAGCCGGGTGTCGCCGGACCGGCTGTTTGTGGCGGCCCATAACCGGCCGGTGTATATTGTCAAACGCCGGGATACATACGATTTCATGGTGGTGTCGGATATCAATGCCGCCTTGGGGCTGTTTCCCCAGACCCTGATCCGGTCCACCCGGGTGAAGCTGCTCAAGCTGATGAAAGAGCACTCCAGAAAATCGATGGTCGTGGAATCCGATTTTTCAGATATCGATTCCCGGCCGGAGAATGCCTGGTTCAGGCAGGCCAAAAAAGAACTGCTCAAGCCGTTTCTGGTGGAGATCTATGTGCTGGATCAGCCGGAAATCTTTGCCCGGATTCAGACAACGCCGGGCAGGGATACGGTGATGCGGCACCTGCATATTCAGGATGTTTCCGGCAGGGTCCGGTCCGATATCCGGCCCGAACAAACCTGGATTACGCCGGTGTCGTTTCAAAAGGATTTCGGCAAAACCTTTTATGAAGAGCATTTAATGGAAATTCCGGGCCTGATGGAAGATATTTTGAACCGGTACACCGATCCCGAATCATGCCTGCTCCGGTTCGATATCCGGCAGCGGCTGCTGGAAAGACGGTTCGGCAGCGGTCTGGCAAACCTGAACCGGATCATTCTGGTGGGTACGGGATTCAGTTATCTGGTGGCGGAAATCGCTGAAAAAACCATGGAGCCGTTTTTTCCCACGGTCAATCTGCTGGTGGCCACCCCCCAGGATTTCACGGACGTACGAACCGCCATCAATCCGGACCGCGACCTGGTCATCATGGTCTCCTGGTCCGGCACCACCTCGGATATGATCGATTTTGCCGGACTGCTTCTCAGACACCATATTCTCATGGTGGGGATCACGGAGAAACCGTTTTCAGACATGGCTCTGGTGGTGCGGAAAAGTGCCGGTGTCATCCCGGTATACAGCGGCGAAGAGGTGACGGTGGCTCCCTTGAAAAGTGCCTTGTGCATGCTGCTGACCCTGGATCTGTTCTGTCTGTCTATCTGTCTGGCCACCCCTGGAACACGGGATGACGTGGCCGAGCGGGTCAGGGAACTTTTTCCGGTGCCCGGCCACCTGGAAAGCCTGCTGAAAGATACAGATGTGATCCGGTTTTGCGAAGCGAGTGTCAGCGCATCCCGAAATTCGGTGCGCCACCATGTCGTGGATGCGTTTCACGATATGGGGTCTGCCAGGATCGGTGCCTTGAACCTGGAGATCAACGCCTGGACTTCCCTGGGAAACGCCGTGGACTATTCGGAACAGGCCCTGTTTCTGAATCGTCCCACGACCGAAGAGGAGTTTGTTCTGGTGCTGGCCACCAGCCGCCAGCGCCTGGATGAGGCGGTCCGGTTCATGGCGGCTCTGCATGAAAAAGGCCGGACATTTTTTGCCATCACCTACTCAAACCGGGAGCTGGAAGAGATCCAGCGGTTTGCCCGGCAGGTGATCGTGATCCCCAAACTGCCGGACCATTTTCAACCCTTTTTGAACCTGCCCCTTCTGTTTCTGCTGGGATTTCATTTCGGCCGTGCCCATGGCAGAGTGGCCGGAGAAATGCCCCGGAACATGGCCAAATCCGTGACCGCCGGCCGGACCCGGAACGGCAAAGACAGGGCCATTTCCGATATCCTGGATGATATGGATCAAAAACAGGATCATCTGGGGGTGGGGATGTATTCAAAGGTGCCCCGGTCCGGTTCCCTGTACTGGCTGACCCAGGCAAAAGACCGGGTTGAAAACCGGTATTACCGGGACCTGCTTGAACTGGGACGGGTCCTGAATGAACCGGATGCATTTGCCGCCATGTTCGCTTTGTCAGAAGACCGGTCCGGGGATACAGTGCTGGCAAACCTGTCAGATCTGATTTTCAAGAATCTGGCCGAAGACGGGGTGTTGATTTTTGTTCCCATGGACAAGCAGGCGGAGGCCGGGTGCCGGAATATTGCCAGGCTGTGGGAACCGTTTCTGGAAATTCCCATTCAGGTGGAATTTGCCGAGAAACTCAAAGGGGTTACCCTGGGAGACAGTCTGGTGGTGGTGGTGGCGTCCCGGATACCGCCACCTGACAAGCTGTCTGCCATATTTGCCCATCCCCACAAACAGATGGTATGGATCGGTCCTGAGAACCCGCTCATTTCTGAAAAAAAGGGCCAGGGAGTTTTTTTGCAGGAATGGTGTTTGAAAAATCCCGGTCTGTTTTGCCGGTATGAGCAGGCGTATGTGGGCTTATGCCTGTTTTTTGCAAAAATCATGTCCTGCCGGTTTCCCGGTCGTGCCAGGCGGTTCACCGCCCATTTCAGAACGCTGCTGCCGGTGGTTCAGGCCCTTTTGGCAAACGATACCCTGCATCGCCAGATTCAGCAGGTCATTCATGAAAACATGGACTACAGCAAACTGTTGTTTCTGACCGGTATGCGGGGAAACTGTCTTGCCTGGAAAATTGCACTGACCGCAGCCCGATCCCGGGGTGTGGAAAGCGATCCCTTTGGGGTGTCTGCGTATTCCCATCTGGTGCTGGTGGATGGCCAGGTGGAAAACAAATATGTAAAACTGGAACCCCGGCCCCGCATGGTGAAAATTCATGGCGAAATACAGGTTCAGGAATGGGAAACCCGGTATCTGGGCGGGGCATCTGTGGATGCCTTTTTATCCATCACATCCATGCCGTTTTCACCGGAGGCGGTTCTGCCTTTTTATGTGGATGACCAGTGGTATCTGCCGGTTCTCACACCCGGATATGATACGAACAACGATTGTCTGATCATCATTGATGCCACCAGTGAGGCCGCATTTGATGCGGCCCTGGATGAGCTGGCCACGTTCGGTTCCCGGTATGCCCGTATGGTGGTCATCACCCAGCAGGGATTTGCCGGGGATGCCCGTCTGGCCAATTTGAAGAAATACCCGTTGAGCCATATTGTCATGGTGCCCGGCCCCCTGGATAAAAACGGTGATGCCGGGGTGATATCCGACTACCTGCTGCCGGTGGTCATCAGTCTGTTGGGGGGAGCCATGAGATTTTTAAGCCCCGCCGAAGCGGGGCCGGAAAAATAGCCGCACAAACCGGATGGACCGATGACCGGAATATCCATCCGGCGGCTGTGTTGCGTGTTTAAACGGATAAAAAGAAACGATCGCTACAGGGCGGTCAGTGCCTCCTCCGCTACAGGGGTTTTCTTGACCTTGTGGGATGACAGCAACGCTTTTGCCTTTTCATTGCACCGGGTGAACAGGTCGGTTTTTCCTTCTTTTTCCCAGCTGTCGAACCGGGACCGGTTCATGAGTTCAGGCAGCAGATGGGCGGTTTTAAAATGGGCAAAGGTGTGGGGATCGCTCAAGAAAATCGCATTGTCCGGACCATTTGCCACACGGTCGATGACATCCAGCGCCAGCGTCTTTTCATTCACGGGAATCCCTTTGCCAAAAAATTTGGACATGGCAATCAGTTCATCGGCCATAACGAGCATTTCCAGGCTCGAGGTGTGGCCGGATTCGATATATCCCACATCATGGATCACGTTGCACCGCGACAGCAGGGATGTGATAATGGACAGCATGCCTTCGGCCCCGGCCTGGGCATCGATCACTTTGGAATCGGTGGACCCGGCAAAGGACCAGATGGGGATCTGGTAGAGTTCATCTCTCATGTCGGCGAACGCGGCCTGGGTCAGGCTCCATTCCGTGCAGCCATAGGATACCACGGTGTGTTTCATGTCCAGGACCGACACGT
>JAABTU010000134.1 GCA_011389715.1 Desulfotignum sp. | reverse complement strand
CATTAGATACCACTTCAATTTCATCCCCGGTTTTCAGTCCCATGGAAGAGATGCGCAAATGCATTTTTTTGCCGGCCTCCAGCTGCTTCACCTTGAGCCGCTCCCCTTGTCTGGCTTTGTGCAACGGGACAAGTTTTTGTCTTTTGGCCATGCAGGCAGTGCACAGGCCATATATTTCCATGCGGTGCTGGAGCATATGAAACCCATAGGCCTGGGCAATTTTTTTTTGCTGTTTTTCCAGGTCCTCATCTTTGAATTCCAGAATGGTGCCGCATTTGGTACAGATCATGTGGTCATGGTGAACACCGATATGCCGGTGTTCGTAAAGGGTTTCTTCCTGCTCAAATTCAACTTTGGTGGCAAATCCGAACCGGCACAGATGTTCCATGGATGAAACCACAAAATCACCATCCAGAAGGTTTCCCTCTTTTTCCAACTGCCGCAATATGTCTGCCCTGGTCACATGGTGATCCAGCTGCAAAAAAGCGTCAAGCACCTGAAACCGCTCATCAAAACGGTCCAGCCCCTGTTCCTGAAACAACCGGATGAACTGTTTTTTTTCCTGCTCATGGGTATTGATCATGGTATTTTATCCTGTAAAAATAACACACTAAGATATGATAGCTGCCACTGTCTGTCAAGGCGGGATTCGCTGTCCGATATTGACACACATGCCCAAACCCTTTATATACGATAACGACCATGCCCTGACGGGCACAACAAAATATGAAAGCTGTTAGCTTTTAGCTGTTAGCTGAGTACTGATGGCTTTCATATAAAAGCCGGAAAGGAACCGTATGTACCCATGGATGCCCCTGCCTTTGCCCGATATCTGAACACCCCTCTGCCCATTGGCAACAAAATCATCTCCGGCCGGATGGTACTGGCGCCCATGGCCGGCCTGGGCCATATTGCCTTTCGGCAGCTGGTGGCAGAATTCGGCGGGTTCGGGCTTTTGTTCACAGGCATGTGTTCGGCCAAGGCGGTTCCCCATGAAAACCCGTCGGTCTCACCAGTTTTTTGCTGGCGCAGACAGGAATTGCCCTATACTGTCTGCCAGATTTTTGGTGCAGCCCCGGATATCATGGCAAAAGCTGCCCGCCGCATCGAGCAGGAGGGCTTTTTCGGGGTGGATCTGAATTTCGGGTGTTCTGTTGCAGCCATCTGCAAAAAAGGATGCGGGGCAGCCCTGCTGAAAACCCCGGACCGGGCTGCCGAGATTGTGGCAGCAGTCCGCGCGGCGGTCTCTTTTCCGGTATTTGTAAAATTCCGCACCGGATGGTCTGATGATGCAGCATTTGCCGCAGACATGGCAAAACGCTTTGAAGCAGCCGGTGCAGATGCCCTTGTTTTCCATCCCCGTGTGGCGCCTGACCGGCGCACCCGTCCCCCAAAATGGGATGTCATCACCCGGGTGACAGGGGCTGTCACCATTCCAGTCTTTGGCAACGGCAACCTTTTTGCCATTCAGGACGGCATGCAGATGAAGGAACAAACCGGCTGCCAGGGCCTTGCGTTGGGCCGTATGGCTGTGGCACGTCCCTGGATTTTTGCCCGGTGGGCCTTTGGCAAAAATTTTGATCACAGCATATACCATGCTGCTGCCCTGCGCATGGTATCATTGCTGAAACAGCACTATGACATGCCTTTCAACCTGAAGCTGTTCAAAAAATTCGCACCCTATTTCTGTGCCAATTTCACATTTTCCCATTTTTTACTAAAACAGCTGAACCAGGCCCGGACTATGGACGCGCTTGAAAATACCATCCACAGGCTGTTTGATCCCTGTCCGCAACTCCTGTCTGCCCCCAACCGCAACCTGTTTTTATAGCCGGCATCCGGAATAATTTTTCTGCGGGGACTCAAATCAAACCAAGGCCTTTTTGTTTTCCAAAACCGCTTACAGACCCAGTATGGCCAGTCCCTCTTCCAGTTCAAAATAGGGTTTGATTTCATACTGGTATCCCGGCACCCCGAAATAGATGGCCAGGCTTTCACCTATGGCCTGAAGCCCCTCTGCCAGTCGGTTGTTTTCCAGTTCATAATATGTAATGGAATGCATGCCCGACCGCTTACTGGCTGAAATATACGGGCCTTTTTTGGTAATAAAATCCGGCAGGGCCGGCGCCTTGAGGTACCGGTTGGCAATCTCTCTGGTACTTTCAGGGGGATAGGTAACATTGGAAATGATAATCATAATCTGCCTCCATGTATTATTTGTTGCTGACAAAAAAATCTTCAATAATATTTTTTTGCTTCAGCTGGTTGCCATAGGCGGTGGCCTCTGCCTTTTCTGAAAAATCAGACACCTGAATCAGATACCAGGTTTTGCCCCCGCCCTCGGTTTTTTTTATGCGGGCATCAACATTTTGCTGTCTGAGAACCTTGAGATACTTATCTGCATGGGACGCTTTCAAATAGGCTGCTACCTGAATGGTAAAAGGTTTGGGTATCTTTTTTTCAATTATCACCTCAACCTCATCCACAGTTTTGGATGTCCGAAGGTGGGAGAGGGTATTGTACATAAACCCTATCATCCACAGGGAAAACGCACCCAGGATGCCGGCCTTCAGATAGAACCGCCACCGGTCTTTCACCTGGATCCGGGTCAAAATACGGCCGGAATGCCGTGTCACAAAACCAAGACAGAAAAGCAGACCTTCCCGGATACGCTGTATCAGGCGCAGGATGCCTGTGCACAGAACCAGCCACAGATCCTGCAGTTTTTTTTGGTCAACAAAGGGTTTAACCCGCTGCTGCCTGTCCTGAACCGCATAAGCAGCAGCCTGATCCAGTTCCGGTTCTTCCAAAAGGGCATTGATATCATTTCCATAAATTGTTTTTAATGCCGGTTCAGCCAGTGCCCGGGCGTAAACCTGTTTTGCGGTAAAATCCAGCCGCCCCAGGTCCAGGAAAAGCCTGGTGAGCAACGGCAGCAATTGTGGGCTGGCGTGGTGGATATCAGCCAGGCGGGTCAGCAGGTCCTGCTCCTGATCATTGACTGAACCGTCTGCGCAAAGGCGTTTGAGCCACAGAAGTGCCAGGGTTTCATCCCAGGGATTGGTGGTGAGATACACGATAGGAGACTGTCTGAACACACCGTTTTCCCTGTTAAATGTCAAATAAAATCGCGCCAGAGCGCCGGTCAGCCGTGTTTTTATTTTTCCGACGGACACCGGGGACAACAAAAAGGAATCATAGATGCGCACAGCCTGGAGATAGTTTTTTTTTGCCTTGTTAAAGATTGCCGCCCGCTCCCACATCTGGGCTTCCCGGATCAGACCTGCAATACGTCTTTTCCCGAAAAAATGCATCAGAAAACCGATTATGCCATAAAAAACTATCACCACACCCAGTGCAAAAGGAACAGGTCCCATACCCGGAAAAATCTGCCTGATCCCGGGCATCGCATAAAAGCACAAAGGCACCGCCACAAGGGTGGTCAGCCAGAGGCGGACAAAGACCGTGCGCAGAGCCCGGATCACGGCGCCTCCTGACCACAGACAGTCTGACCGGTTTTCAAGGCGATAACAACAGGGTCATGCGAGTCATGGGGCTTAGCCCGGCACCCGGTAACAGGATTTACCTGTTCAAACCGGATGTTTTCAGGAATGGGAAAACTTCTTTCCGGTTCGCCTGCCAGGGCATGGGCCATGAAATTTGCCCAGATGGGTGCGGCTCCCCGGCCGCCGGTAATTCCGATGCCATTGGCATCTTTCATGGGCTGTTTTCTGTCATATCCCGTCCATACAGAGGCACACAAGGTGGGGGTGAACCCGGTGAACCAGGCATCATTATAGTTATCCGTGGTGCCGGTTTTTCCGGCACAGGGACGGCGAAAACCCTCTTCTCTTATATTCCTGCCTGATCCTGTTTCCACCACCGCCTGCATCATGTCAACAACCTGGTAGGACAGTGCCGGGTCCAGCACCTGCTGGTCCTGGACGATACGTTCAAACAGGATCCGGCCAAAGGCATCCTCCACCCGCCAGAAAAAAAACGGGTCATGGTGCCTGCCCAGGTTGGCAAACACAGAAAATCCTTCAGCCATTTCCATGGGGGTTACGCCGGCAGTACCCAATGCGATGGAAAAAACATCTTCCAAAGGACTTTTTATGCCGCACTTTCGGGCAGTTTCCACCACCGCCCGGGGACCTGTAATCTGAACAAGCTGGGCTGCTATGGTGTTCACCGAATGGGTCAGGGCTTTTTTTAACACCATATCTCCCTGGAAGCTGCGCCCGAAGTTTTGCGGCCGCCAGTCAGGGGCGCCGGCAACAGGAATGTTTACCTGCCGGTCTGTCATGACGGTTCCGGGATGAAAGCCTGCAGATGCAAAGGCTGAATAATAGACAAATGGTTTAAATCCGCTTCCAGGCTGGCGCAGGGCCCTGGTGGCCCTGTTGAACTCACTGCGGAAATAATCACGCCCCCCCACCATGGCGCGCACTGCACCCGTTGCTGTTTCAATGGCCACCAGTGCCCCTTGGGGACGGGGAGATTTTTCCGGGGGCAGGGCCATCAGGGTATCCAGATTCTCAAGCCCTTGTTCCACTGCGGTCTCTGCCAGTTCCTGAAGACGAAAATCAAGGGTTGCATACACCCGGATCCCCCCATGGTATACCACATTCTCTCCATAGATCCGGACCAGCTCCCCCACAAGGGCATCCAGAAAATAACTGCCGCTTCTGCCATCTTTTTTTTCTTTGTACAGCAAAGGCTTTATTGCCGCTGCTTCGTCAGCCTGGTCTTTTGAAATAAAACCGGCTGCAACCATCCGCTGCAATACCAGCTTTTGCCGTCGCATGGCCCTTTCATAATGAACAAAAGGGTTATAGGCACTGGGAGACTTGGGCAGTCCTGCCAGCAGAGCCGCTTCCGGCAGGGTTAATGCCTGGGCGGATTTTCCAAAAAAGGTGCTGGCCGCCGTTTCTATTCCCTGGGCGCCTGCACCAAAATAAATCTGGTTGATATAGGCTTCCAGAATTTCTTCTTTGGAAGAGGTGGCTTCAATCTGGAGCGCCACCAACAATTCCTTGAATTTTCTGGCATAAGACTGTTCAAATGAAAAAAACAGGTTTTTGGCCAGCTGCTGGGTGATGGTGGATGCCCCTTCCACTCTGCCCGGCTTGAACAACGTAATATACAATGCTTTTAAGGTGCGCAGTTTGTTAATGCCATGGTGCTGAAAAAACAAATGGTCCTCGGTGGCCAGAATGGCATTGATAAAATCAACAGACACCCGGGAGAGGGGAACACTTTCCCGCTCTCCTAAGCGCATGAGCATCTGGCCGGATGATGCATACACAATGCTCTGCGGGGTTTCAATAATCCGGCTGACGTCCTCAGGCAGCCTGGGCAGATCCGGTACCGTATAAAAGACCAGACACATAACACCGATAATGCCGGCGCAGATAATGACCATGCCCCCAAAAAAAACACACCGAACCAAAGATAAGATTTTCTGCATCGGTTTCATGGGTGTTCTCCCTTGAGAACAAGCCCCAACTGCCATACCGCCCATTCACGGGCATTGACAAACAACACCCTGGGACGGCCCTGGTGAAAAATTTCAAACCCCAGCTGGATAAACCCGTCTTTGGCTTCATTCCAGATACCGATACGCAAAATGGTGCCGTCCTGATCCAATAGCAGGTCCGTATCCGGCAAAAGATCAGGTATCATTTCCGGTGGCAGTTTAAATATTGCATTGAAAAACTGTTCCGCCGGATAAATCCGGCCGGCAAACCCGTCAAATTTTTCCAGCCTGCCCGGCTCCAGGTATTTTTTATCTGCAATGGCAGCAAGGGTATTTTCTTTCAAATCAATGTGCTGCACGACCCTGTTTTCAGCAGTGATAAAATATATCTTCATGCCGTTTTTCAGACCCTCACAAAAAATCCGGTCTGTCACATCAGCGTTGAGCAGCCAGATCAGACGGGCCGGTTCCATTATCTGCCGGGCATGGGTCAACGGCAGTGACCGGTAGAGGCGCTTGAACTGATCCTTTTCCAGAATTACCCATTCTCCTGGTATCAGGCGGGCGGAAAGATCGGAAAAAGATGCTGCCTTATGGGCAAACTGGCGGGTATCGCTTTTGCGGTTAATGATTTTATTCAGAGACTGGTGGGCATTGATGGTATCCCGTCCCAATTCCCAGATCGCTCCTTTTTCAAGCCTTGTTTCATTGGTGGATGCCAGAAAGTTTCCCAGCAGCTTCTCGCACCAGTCGTATCTGAATTCTGAAAATACCAGCACTGCTGAAAAAATCAAAAGACCCAGGTTCAAAAAGGAAGATGCGCGTTTTATCCATTCCTGAAACGTAACAGGTTCATACCACCCAGAGGTCATGCTGTCACTAGGCCTTGCCGGCAGATTTCATGGCATCCATGTATACCCGGTAAAAATCTTTGTGCTCCTGTAATGCTGCAGCCAGAACAGCCGGCAGGTGTGCATTGCTGTCAGGACCGGCAGCATAATTGGCGCTGGCATGCAGTGCTGCCATGGGATCACCCGTCTTAAACTGCTGTCCCAGCAAGACAAGACAGCTCATGCGGCGTATGGACATGTCCAGGGCGTTCATGTGCCGGAGGATAATTGCACCACGGTCAAACCCCTGCTCCAGCAATACCAGGGGATAGACATGGTATGCTATTTTTTTTGCAGCAGCAGCCTGGTCGGCAGCCGTATCCACTGTATATCCCAGCTGCCGCACAGCTGCATGGGCCGCTTTTTGAAAAGGGCTTTCTGAAACCAGTACCAGGGCACGTTCCCGGCCTTCAGGGGAAAAATCTGATCCAGATGTCACCAGGCTTTCAGGTCCATCCTTTTCCGCAATTTTTGCCAAAGATATCTGGATTTTTTCCTTGCATTTTGGACAGGTAAACACAGCATGCTTGTCTTTGGGCAGTTTGTCATCCGGAATATTAAACTGGGATTTGCAATGCCTGCATCGGATATTCATTTTTATTTTTCCCCTTTATAGCCCCGGTCGATCTCAAGGGAATCTATCTTGGATGTGGCTTCTCCCCTGGCACTTTTGATGCTGTCCAGGCCCCGGCCCACCAGATCTTTTCTGGAGGCATAGGCCATGGCAACCGTTTCATCAATTTTTCCCTGCTTGTAAAGGGAAAGGATGAATTCATCAAAGGAAACCATTCCCTGGGCTTTGCCTGCCATGATAATATCATTAAAGGTTTTGCCCTCGGATTCTCCATTGAGAATAGAGTCCCTCACCCGCAAATTGGTGGCCATAATTTCAAAGGCTGCCACCCGCCCGCCCCTTGCTCCCGGCAGAAGCCGCTGGGCCACGATCCACCGGATCGTGTCTGCCAGCCGGATGCGGATCTGTTTTTCTTCCTGGGTGGAAAACATCCCCAGAACCCGGTTGATGGTTTGACCGGCATCCACTGTATGAAGGGTGGACAAAACCAGATGGCCTGTTTCTGCAGCAGACAGCCCGATTTCCACTGTTTCACGGTCCCGCATCTCCCCCACCAGAATAACTTTGGGTGCCTGGCGCAGGGCCGCCCTGAGGCCTGAAGCAAAGGAATCAAAATCCAGGCCCAGCTCCCGCTGGTTAAAGGTGGACAATTTCTGGGTATGCTGGTACTCAATGGGGTCTTCCAGGGTGATCACGTGCACGGATTTGGTCTCATTGACCTGATCCAGCAGGGCTGCCAGGGATGTGGTCTTACCCGAGCCTGTGGCACCGGTGACAAAAATAATCCCGTTTTTCTCCTCTGCCATTTTGAAAAACGGATCCGGCAGGTTCAGGTCCGTAATGGTAGGAATGGCGGTTTCCAGTTTCCGCAGGACAATGGCATATTTGCCGGACCGGGAAAAAATATTCACCCGGAATCTTGCCTGGGTGCCAAGCTGGTAAGACAAGTCACAAGACCCTTCCTGCAGAAGGGTTTGGGTAAGCTTCCGGTCATTGTTGATCAGGTTCAGGGCAATGGTCTCGGTCTGAAACGGAGTCAGCACCTGAAAATCAGGGGCAATTTTCACCGGTACCAGCTGGCCGTCACTTTCCACCTGAAGGGGTTTTCCCGGTGTGAGGTTTAAATCAGATACATTGGTATGGGATGTCAGCATCCGGGACAAAATATGGTCGACCTGCTGCTTTTTCATGCCTCTTTCCTTAAGGAATCCGGATCAGGCTTCGGTAAAATCCGAAGGTATTTTTTTGAGGAAGGGCCTGAAAATGCCCTTGTTATTAGCCTTGCTGTATGCTTCATCAGCACTGATCCAGCCCTTTTTGTACAACCCCATGATGGCATCATCCAAAAGCTGCATCCCGTATTGCTTGCCTGTCTGTATCATGGAAGGTATCTGGTGGGTCTTTGCCTCTCTGATGAGATTCCGCACCGCCGGGGTTGCCACAAGAATTTCCAGGGCCGGACACCGGCCTTTTTTATCAATACGTTTGAACAGCACCTGGGCCACCACAGCCCTGAGACCGTCAGACAGGGTCGAGCGGATCTGGGCCTGTTCCGTGGAAGGAAATACCTCAATGATGCGGTCCACGGTTTTGGCGGCGCTGGAGGTATGCAGGGTGCCGAAAACCAGGTGGCCTGTGGATGCCGCTTCAATGGCCAGGGATATGGTTTCCAGATCCCGCAGCTCCCCCACCAGGATGATATCCGGATCTTCCCGCAAAGCCCCCCGCAGGGCTGCAGAAAAGGTTTCGGTGTGGAGCCCGACTTCGCGGTGGTTCACAATGCAGTTGTGGCTTTTGTGCACAAATTCGATTGGGTCTTCCACCGTAATAATATGGTCTTTGCGAATTTTATTTGCCTGGTCGATGATCGCTGCCAGGGTGGTGGACTTTCCTGATCCAGTGGGGCCTGTAACCAGCACAAGACCCCTGGGCAGTTCCGCCAGTTTGGAAATCACCGGGGGCAGCCCCAGTTTTTCCGCAGTCAGGATATCGGAAGGAATTTCCCGAAATACAGCTGATATACCATTTTTCTGCATGAAATAATTGGCACGATACCGGGCCAGGCCGGGGATTTCATACCCGAAATCCACATCTCCTGTTTCTTCAAACACCTTGATTTTTTCCTGGGAGGTGATTTCATAGAGCATGCCCCGCAGCTTGTCTGAAGTCAGCCTGTCATACTTGATCCGCTCAATATCCCCGTTGAGCCGCAGGGCCGGCTGCTGGCCTGCGGAAAGATGCAGGTCGGACGCCCCCTGTTCGTGCATGAGTTTGAAAAACGCATCAATCTCAGCCATCTGTATACCCCGTATATGATTGACAATACCGCATGGTCACACGTATGAATCCGGGCAGTGTATATATCCGGTTTGTGACAAACGGCTCAGGCTCTGTTGATAAACCGCAAGGTTGCATCGGTTTCATCGGCAGCCTTGTTTTCCTCTTTGGTCATTTCCAGCAGCTTGGAGTGGGATTCCAGAACGGCACTGATCTGCATCTCCAGTTGAATGCGCTGCCGTTTCAATTCAATAATGTCACTGTGAAGCTGGGAAAGCCGTTTATGGGCGCGGCTTAAAATTTTTTCCGCCTCCACCTCTGCATTGGCAATGATGTTCTGGGAAGATTTCTTGGCATTTTCTTTCATCTGATCCAGCACCTTCTGGGACTGGATCATGGCATTTTTCATGGCATTTTCCCGTTTCCGGTATCCCTGATTCTCCAGGTCCAGCCGCCTTTTTTCTTCTGTCAGGCCCTGCACCGTCCGGTCAAGGGCATCCAGTTGTGCTGCCACATCTTCCAGAAAAGCATCCACCTCCTGGACATCAAATCCCCTGAAACGGGTTTTAAATTCCTTTTGTTTGACCACCAGCGATGTTACACCCATGGCACATCCTTTTATTATAATATAATTGACCGTGCCAGCCCATGAAGGCTGTTCACAACAAAGGCTTGCAGAAATACGATCGCCAAAATCACCACAATGGGAGAGATGTCTATGCCCCCGAAATTGACAGGAAGCCTTTTTCTTATCTGATAAAATACTGGTTCTGTTGCCGTGTTGATGAACCGGACAATGGGATTATAGGGATCCGGGCTCACCCAGGACAAGACAGCGCCGGCAATTACAATCCACATGTAAAATGTCAGTCCATAATCAAGTACCACTGCAACCGCCTGTAAAAAATTTGCCACTATAAGCATTCACATACCCTTTCTTATGGATAATTTCTTTTATTGTGGGGTTGTTATCAGGCAATCAGATAAAAATCAAGTATTTTTGCCTGTTTGGAACCAACGCATCCCACGGATTTTGGCAAACACCGCTGCCTGAAAACTGGTTGACAAGCCCGTTTCAATGCATTAAGAATGGTTAAACCATTAAAATGCACGGTTTGCCCCGCCATCATAAAATAATACCGTTATAACGAGGGTAATATGCCGTATATACTTGAACCCCGGCACATTGTATGATAACACGGGAACACATACAAAACAACGCTATCCCTCGGGATGCAAACGCACACACAAACTGGTTGCAGATGGCAGCATCCGATCTGGCAAGAAAAACTGTAACCGTGAAATAACAACAGAACATGACAATCTTAAGGAGCGCAAAATGGGTCACATGCAACTAAAAGAGATAAAAGCCGCCCCCTATGAACGGGCTGAGGTTAAAAAAGGCTATACGGATCAGTCTTTGCATATCAATCTGGACAAAGCAGACATCCGCATATCCCCCATTGATGCCAGTGTAAAAGAAAAATTCATCGGCGGCAAAGGCTATGATCTGTGGTACATGTGGAATGCTGTCTCAGGCAGTACAAAGTGGGATGATCCTGAAAACACCATCTGCATTTCCGCAGGTCCTTTAGGCGGCACCCCCGGGTATCCAGGGGGGGGGAAAAGCATTGTAACGGCCATATCCCCGCTTACCGGCGCCCCTATTGACTCCAATGTGGGGGGGTATTTCGGGCCGTATAAAAAATTCTCCGGATTCGATGTCATTGCACTCACCGGCAAGGCTGACCAGGACACGGTGATTCTCATTGACGGCATTGAAAGCAAAATCAAGATTTTTGCGGCATCTGACCTGCCTGAAACAGCCTATGAAATGTCCGACGCACTGACCCGGTATTTTGATGAAGAAAAGCCGGTAAACATATCGGTGGTAACCGCAGGTCCCGGGGCTGAAAACACCTATTTCGGGTGTTTGAACTTTTCCTGGTTTGATGCGGGCCGCAAAAGGGTCCGGTACAAACAGGCCGGCCGGGGCGGCATCGGCACTGTGTTTGCCGACAAGAGAATCAAAGCGGTGGTTGCAAGGTTCGGAGCCATTTCCATGAAAACCAACAATCCGGCAGACCTTGAGGCCCTTAAAACCGTCACCAAGACACATGCCAAAGAGATCAATGCTCTGGATCCCAAGCAGAACCGCATGGCCCAGGTGGGCACCACCCACCTGGTTCCCATCATGAATGACCACGACTGCCTGCCCACCCATAATTTCAAGTTCGGGTCCCATCCCGGTGCCGCAGTCATCGGGGAAGATGTGTATGAACATATCTTTGACAAGGGATTTGACGGATGCTGGCGGGGGTGTGCGGTTGCCTGTTCCCACGGGGTCAAGGATTTTTCCCCGTTCACCGGTCCTTTTCAGGGCAAAAAAGTGTTTGTAGACGGCCCTGAATATGAAACCGTAGCCGGGTGCGGCTCCAACCTGGGTATTTTTGACGCCCACACCATCCTGGAGATCAATTTCTACTGCGATGCCTACGGGATGGATACCATTTCCGTGGGCACCTCCATCGGATTTGTCATGGAATGCTTTGAAAACAAGCTGATCACCACAGACCATACCGGCGGTATGGACATCAGTTTCGGCAACCGGCACAGCACCCTGGAGATGATCCACCAGATGGCCAGGGGTGAAGGGTTCGGCGCCATTGTGGGCAAGGGTGTCCGGCAGATGAAACAGATATTTGCGACACAATACCATGCAGATGCCGCCTTTATGCAGGACATCGGCATGGAATCCAAGGGTCTGGAGTTTTCAGAATACATCACCAAGGAAAGCCTTGCCCAGCAAGGGGGATACGGACTTGCCCTCAAAGGCCCCCAGCATGATGAAGCCTGGCTGATCTTTCTGGACATGGTCCACAATTTCATGCCCACCTTTGAAAACAAGGCGGAAGCCCTGCACTGGTTTCCCATGTTCAGGACCTGGTTCGGCCTGTGCGGTCTGTGCAAACTGCCCTGGAATGACATTGTTCCTGAAGACAACAAGGATACTGAAGAACCTGCCAAAGTGATCAAACATATCCAGTGGTATGCGGATTTCTTTACCGCCATCACCGGCAAGAAAACCAGTGCAGATGACCTGATCTCCATGAGCGAGGCTGTGTATAATTTCCAGCGCGTCTTCAACCTGAAGATGGGATACGGCACAAGAGAACACGATACCCTCCCCTACCGGGCCATGGGACCGGTCACTGCCGAAGAATATGAGAGCCGTCAGGAGCGCTATGACACGCAGTTGACTGAAAAATACGGCATGGATATTTCCGGCATGGATACCACTGCCAAGGTGGCGGCCCTGAGAAAGGAACGTGAGTCCCAGTATGAACAGCTCAAGGATGCCGTATATGAACGCCGGGGATGGAATAAAAACGGCATCCCCACAAAAGAAACCGTAAAGCGCCTTGGCATCGATTTTCCTGAAGTGCTGGAAGTGCTGGAACAAAACGGTATAAAATAACAGCTCCTATGATTCAGGTGGATGAAAAGCCTCTAAAATGGTACCAGGGCATGACCATTGCCGACCTTTTGGAACAGATGGAAAATGTCCGGTTCTGTTCAGTAGTCCGGCTTAACGGCAGACTGGTATCCAGTCCGAAATTTGCCGATACCCTTATTCCAAAGGATGCTGTTATACAGTTGCTTCCTCTGGTGGCAGGGGGATAACCCGTGATACCGTAAAATTTCTGCTTCACAAATAACTGCCTGTCTGTTAGTAACACACAGGCAGTTATTCTTTTTATAATCCTAAATACAGAGCATTCCATTGAAACCACTTATTTCGTTTTTTAAACAGCTGTTCAAAAAATCCCTGGCACAAACAGACCCGCCCGCAGCCAAAAAACCCTCCGGCAGTGACATACTACCTGATCCGGCACAGCAGGATACCGATCAGGCTGGGACACAACCCCTTTTGCAAAAAAACAGCGGTCCTGGGCAGCCTTCTGTGAACAATGATGCAAGAAAAAAAATCCCGCAAAAGGATGCCTCCGGCAAGAGACCTCCAAAAAAATCTGACCGGGAGCAGGCAGCCGGAAAACCTGCCAAACAGAAACCCTGGTCTTTGGACAGTTTTTCTGCACCCCCTAAAGAGGGAAAAACCCGTTTCCATGATCTGGATCTGCCTGTCTCGCTCATGCATGCCATTGCAGATCTGGGCTTTGCATACTGCACTGATATCCAGGCTGCCCTGCTTCCCCATACCCTTGCAGGCAAGGATGCTACCGCCAAGGCCCAGACCGGCACCGGGAAAAGCGCCACCTTTATTATCGCCATGATCAAGGCGTTCATGCAAACGCCTGTTACAAACAAGGAAGGGTTTCCCAGGTCACTGATCCTGGCGCCTACCCGGGAGCTGGTTCACCAGATTGAAAAAGATTTCAATGACCTTGCCAGGTATACCCCTTTGAAAATTGTGTCTGTTTACGGGGGCACCGGCTATGCCAAACAGCAGCAGATACTCCAGGACAACCCGGTCGATGTCATAGTGGCAACCCCGGGACGGCTCCTGGATTTTATCCGGCAAAAACGCATCAATCTTTCCAAGGTGGAAATCGTTGTCATTGATGAGGCGGACCGGATGCTGGACATGGGTTTTATTCCGGATGTCAGGCGCCTGGTGTACATGACCCCCCACAAGGACAAACGCCAGACCCTGTTTTTTTCAGCCACCCTCACCGAAGAAGTCCTGCGCCTGGCTGATTCCTGGACCACGAAAAACAAGGTCCAGATTGAAATTGATCCGGAACAGACAACTGCCGACAGTATTCGTCAGGTGGTTTATCTGACCACTGAAGACAAAAAATTCCAGCATGTTTACAACCTTATCGTGTCGGAAAAACTTGACCGTGTACTCGTTTTTGTCAACCGCAAGGATACGGCAAAATTTTTGTGTGACAAACTTTTTCGGTACCGGCTCAAATGCAAAGTCCTGTCCGGGGATGTATCCCAGGACAACCGGTTCAAGGTGTTGAACCAGTTTAAGAACGGCACCGTCAATATCCTGGTGGCAACCGATGTGGCAGCCCGGGGCCTGCACATTGAAAACATCAGCCATGTGGTCAACTATGACATGCCCTTTGAGCCTGAACACTATATCCACCGCATAGGAAGAACCGGCCGGGCAGGCGCCACAGGCATCTCGATTTCATTTGCCGATGAAATGAGTTCTTTTCAGATTCCCCAGATTGAAGCGGTCCTGGGTCACAAAATCACCTGTGAATATCCATCGGAAACCCTGGAACAGCCCTTGCCCAAACCCCTTCCCAGGCAGCAGCAGAAAAAGGTTCCGGCAAAAGGCAGGCCAAGAAAAAGACGGCCCGGGCCCCCAAAAAAATTTAATAAAAAACCCTGATCATTGTTCCGGTTGACACGCCCCTGACATTCGGTGTAAAACCTTTTACCTGTAGATTACGCTGCAAATAGGAGATATGAGATAAAATGTTTGGTCTTGGAATGCCTGAAATCCTTTTAATCCTGGCCATAGCCCTGATCGTCATAGGCCCCAAAAAGCTGCCGGAACTTGCCAAAACACTGGGACGGGCCATGGGTGAATTCAAACGGTCAGCCCAGGATTTCAAACGCAGCATTGACATGGAAACCACCCTCCAGGATATACATCCCGCTTCCACGGATACCAAAGAGGTAACCCGTAAATCCCGCCAGGAAAAAAAGGACAAAGACAAAAATCAGGAAAAAACGGGGCAGGAAAAAACCGGCGTCTCGAAGGACGGGCCTGGCAATGATTCTGAAGCAGAACCTGAAGATGATGCCTCCGGTAATGGTGGCGGCAGCAGGGACAAAAAAAACTGACAACCCATGGAAACTGAGACCAAAAGCCCGTTCACAGAGCATTTAGGTGAGTTGCGCGACCGGCTTGTCCGCTCGTTTATTGCCGTAGGAGTTGGATTTGCCGGTGCATATGCTTTCAAGGAAAAACTGTTTCAGATTTTAACCGCACCTCTGGTGACGGCCATGGAAGCCAACGGCAATGCCCGGATGATCTTTACCGGTCTGCCCGAGGCCTTTTTCACCTATCTTAAGGTGTCTTTGCTTGCCGGTATTGTGGTGGCCACACCTGTATTGTTCTATGAATTCTGGATGTTCGTGTCTCCCGGCCTCTACCGGAACGAAAAAAAATATATGCTGCCGGTGGTGCTGCTGTCCATTTTCTTTTTTCTTCTGGGCTCATCCTTTGGCTATTTCCTTGTCTTCCCATACGGCTTCCAGTTCTTTTTGGGATTTGCCAATGAAACCATCCAGGCCATGCCCTCCATGAAAGAGTATCTCTCATTTGCCTCCAAAATGCTTCTGGCCTTCGGGTTTGTGTTTGAACTGCCCCTTGTACTGACCTTCATGGCCCGCATGGGCCTGGTGACGGTACCGTTTTTAAAAAAGAACCGAAAATACGCTTTGCTGCTTTTTTTTGTGGGGGCTGCTTTGATAACCCCGCCGGATGTCATCACCCAGGTCATGATGGCCCTCCCGTTGATGATTCTGTATGAAATCAGCATTCTGGGCGCCCGGATATTCGGCAGAAAACCCCCCCTTGATGAAGAAATAGAGGCTGATTCAGATAAGGCATCCAACAGCACTGAGGCATCGTCGGACAGGGATGACTCAGCAGAATAACCATGTGGGGCATACAGATTTTGTATTGACTTTGGCCGGTTCCTATGCAAAAAATAGGCATAAGGTTTACATGAAAACCAGCCGGTCCCGGGGTAGGTACCGGTAAGAAAATACATGTTTAATTCAACAGCTAAAGGAGTAAACCGCGCTATGAACAAAAAACTGATTATGCTGCTGCTGGCTGCAGGATTTGCCGCGCTCTTTGCCACAACAGGTATCCAGGCAGGTACCGAGGTGGAAGACACTTTTCAACTGGAGACCCCTGGTTATGACCAACGCAGAAAAGGTCCCCCCCAGTTCAAGCCTGTCACCTTTACCCACAAAAAGCACACCGAAGACTATGGTATTTCATGCGGCGATTGTCACCATGATGAGAACGGTGAACCCCTGGAACTTAAAATGGGCGATGATGTGCATCCCTGCTATGAATGCCACAATATTTTTGAAAAAACCAAAGAAAACAGAAGAGATATCATGGTCCATGAGAATGCCATGCATGGAAACTGCAGGGACTGCCACAAAGAGGTGAATATCGAAGCCGGCGATCCCAAAGGCCGCAAGGGACCAGCCCCCACTTCCTGCACCCAGTGCCATGAAAAAGCCTGATTATTGCGAATCCTGATTTACAATTTAACCTGACTTATTTATTACTTTAATCTGATTTAACAGCAGGCGGTTTTCCGATTTTCGGAAGGCCGCCTGTTTTTTTATAATTATCTGGGCATGTCAGGTAACACCAGCATCCGGTTGTCAATAAGCCGGGTTTTCCCCAGCCACACGGCCACAGCCATGAGGACTTTTCCCTGAATACTGGTTACCCCGTCCAGGGTCACAGGATCACAGATGGACACATAGTCCACCGTGATATCCGGACAGGACAATAAGATTTCCGTGACAGCATCCACAATTTTCCGGGCATCGGTTACCCCGTTTTCCACCATTTTTTCAGCGGCTTGGATACAGCGGTAAAGCAGCAGGGCATGGGGACGCTCTGTTTGCGTCAAATATTTGTTTCTCGAACTTTTTGCCAGGCCGTCCCGTTCCCGGACAATGGGCACACCGACAATCTCTATGTCAAAATTCAGGTCGGTTACCAACTGCCGGATAATGGCCAGCTGCTGATAATCTTTTTCCCCGAAAAGGGCAAAGTGGGGGTTGATGATATTGAACAGTTTGGTCACCACCGTGGCCACCCCTTTGAAAAACACGGGGCGGGAAAGACCGCACAGGTGCAGGGGCAGTTTTTTCAGTTCCACATAGGTCTGGAATCCTGCAGGATATATATCAGCCGAATCCGGTGTAAACACGGCATCTGCTCCAATTTTTTGGCACTGTTCCAGATCCTGTTCCATGGCACGGGGGTAGGTGGAAAAATCTTCGCTGGGGCCGAACTGGGCCTGGTTCACAAAGATGGATACCACCAGGTGATCTGCTTTTTTTTTCCCTTCCGCCATGAGTGCCAGATGGCCTTCATGCAGATATCCCATGGTGGGCACAAAAGCAATCGTCCGGCCCTGACAGCGCAGATTTTCCGAAAAACGGGTCATTTCCCTGATTGATGTAATCACCTTCATGGATATTACCTCTTTTTATAGGCCCTGGCTTTCTCCACCAGGGAAGGGGCCCAGGATACCGATCCCAGGGCATGGATGTGGGTATAGGTACCAAAGGTATTGTTCTTGAAAAACCCGTCTTTTTTGTCCAGAATCCCTTTTCCCCTTTCCATGGAAAAAGCCATTTCATGGTCCTGAAAATCGATTTTCAAAATTTTGGAATACCGGAATTCATGGCCTTTCAGCATTTCGCCGGTACGGTAAAACGGATTTTTATGCTTCACCAGAACCCGGGTATAGCCATGGCCCTGGGGCTTAATGGAAAGACCGAACCAGATGGGCAAAATACCGGACATGGGATATTCTTTGTCTTTGAGGCAGATGCTTTGGCCAAGAAATATCAGGCCGCCGCATTCAGCATAAATGGGCAGTCCGCTTTGGGACAGGTATTTCAAATGGTCCCTGAAGCTTGTGTTTTTTGCCAGCTGGGGGGCATGGGTTTCAGGAAATCCCCCGCCCATGTAAAGCGCATCCACGTCAGGCAGGGTTTTCTGGTGCAAAGGACTGATAAAAACAATTTTCGCCCCCAGATTTTCCAGGGCTGCCAGGTTATCCGGATAATAAAACTGAAATGCAGAATCCCTTACAACCCCTATAACCACCTGATCATGTGCACGATTCTTTGGCAAAGAATCTGGTTCAACAAACCCTGCCGCCGGCGAAACCTTATCCGGACTGTCACTATCGGTATATATCTTTTGGGCAGTGTCGCAATCATGGATGATTGCCCGGTACAGGGCGTTGAGGTCAATATGGTCTTTGGCCATTTTTTCTACTGATGCAAGGGCCTGACTGGAAAACCCATGCTCCGCCGAGGTCACAAGCCCCATATGGCGCTCTGGAAAATCTTCAGACCCAAGCTTGGGCACAGCCCCGAAGACCGGGATCCTGCAGAACTGTTCAATATTGTCCGTCACTTTTTTCTGGTGGCGGCTGCCGGCCACCTGGTTGAGGATCACCCCGGCAATCCGTATCCGGGGATCAAAATGCATGCAGCCCAGCAGCAGGGCTGCCATGGTCCGGGTACTTTTGGTGCAGTCCAGCACCAGCAGCACCGGCAGATGCAGCAGTCTGGCCAGTTCAGCCGTGGAGGTTGAGCCGTCTGTATCGATGCCGTCGTAAAGACCGCGGTTTCCTTCAACAAGGGCGATATCACAGGAATGGGAATGGGTGGCATAAGATTTCTGCACAACAGCAGGATGACACAGATAGGTATCCAGGTTGTAACAGGGGCGGCCGGCTGCCAGAGAAAGCCAGCCGGCATCAATATAGTCAGGCCCTTTTTTGAAGGGGGCGACCGCAAGATTCATGCGTTTCCATGCAGCGGTTATCCCTAAAGAAATAATGGTTTTGCCTGATCCACCCCTGAGACCTGCTACCACTATGCCAGGGACACTTTCACAACTTGC
>JAABTU010000122.1 GCA_011389715.1 Desulfotignum sp. | reverse complement strand
TGGAAACAAATTCCAATTCCCCTGAAACCTTTCAACGGTTTCATGTCCTGCACAGAATTTTGCATATTGTCATTATTTTCAATTTTACGCTTCTTGCCATCACCGGATTTGCGCTTTATTTCAGCACCGTTGACTGGGTAAGGTTCCTGGTTTCTATCATGGGCGGTGCAGGCGCTGCAGGATGGTTACACCGATTTTGTGCCGTATTTCTCTATATGGGTGTGCTGGTCCACATTTTCTGGTTGTTTTATTATAAATTTGTGTTACATCAAACATTTTTTGGACCCGATTCCATGCTGCCGGGAAAAAAAGATTTCAAGGATCTGTATCAAAATGTAAGGTATGCTTTCAATAAGGGCACCCCCCCTTTGTTCGACCGGTTCAGCTACCTTCAAAAATATGATTACTGGGCGGAAATGATCGGCATGCAGACCATGGGTATCACCGGTCTCATGCTGTGGTATCCCGATTTTTTTGCCAGACTGTTCCCGGGGTATTTTATCAATATTGCCGGTTATCTTCATTTCTATGAAGCGGTATTGGCGGTGATGTATATCGGGGTGGTCCACATGGCCGACACCCACCTGGTTCCGGATATTTTTCCCTTGGAAAAATCCATTTTTACAGGAAAGATCGAAAAAAAACGATTTGTGGAAGACCACCCTGAAGAATGGAAAAGAAAACAGATGATAAACGACTAGGCTGTTTGACCGGTAACGTTCATGCATAACACTAACATTTCAATGGGGAACTGTTTTATGAATGTAAACACAATACGATCTATTATAGCCGGTGGCGTGCTGATGGTTTTCATGGCAGCTGTTGCCTGCATACCGGCTTTTGCGACAACGCTTCCTGATGTAAACACAGCCGACACAATGCAGGAACCCGCCCCAGAATCCCTGGTCTGCCTTGATTGCCACAGAATGCCAAATATTGACACCAATGAGGGCGTTATTGCCTCCCAGACATTCTGTTATGATTGTCATGCAACATCAGATATAAAAAAAAGAAATACCCCTACTGATATCAGTCTCACAGTCACACCGGATACCTTCAACACGAATCAGCCTTTCCATCGATTTATCGCCTGCATCGGCTGCCATACAGACGTTGCCCGCTCACCCCATAAAACACAAACCGGTGCCACGTGTCGACAATGCCACCCATTTCATTCTGAAGGTCCGGCCAATGCTCCCCATCTAAGGGTCTCTTGCCAGGCCTGCCATTTTCAATCGGAATTTATCAGACTTGATCCTGAAGATCTTTCGGTAAAACTTGCCCACACAGATGATGAAGGTGTTCCCATAAGCCTTTCAGGACATATCCTTTCCAATACAGCTGATGAGAAAACCTGTGAAAAATGTCATTTCAAGAACAATCCGACCGGGGCTCCGGCAGCAGTTCTTCCTTCCAAAAGTGCCCTTTGCATTATCTGCCATAATTCTCCCATGGCCATGGGTCATCCGATATTCGGCCTTGCCGGCCTTATTTTTCTGGCAGGCATGTTCAGCATGATCGCATTCTGGTTCAAAGGAAGCGTCAAAGGAGAAGAAACATCCCTTCACCGAAAAATAAGCCTGACTTCAGAATCTATCTGGGAGACGCTGTTCTCAAAACAGTTTTTCTCCCTTGTGAAAATATTTGTTCTGGATATACTGCTGCAAAGAAGAATTCTAAAAGAGAGTGTTTCCCGATGGTCCCTGCATTCGCTTATTTTCACAGCTATCTTGCTGAAATTTTTGGTAAGTCTGTTTACTGCTGTTGGTTTCTATTTTAATCCCAACGGGGAATGGATGATCGCCCTGATTGATAAAAACCATTGGTTTACCGCTTTTTTCAATGACCTTCTGGGTCTTTTTATCCTCCTTGGCATTATCTGGGCTGTTGTTAAACGCTTTATCGTCAAACCGGATCACGTCATATCAGAATACCAGGACAATATCGCCCTTATCATTATCGGTTGTCTTGTCCTGCTCGGTTTTGTCCTTGAAGGCGCAAGGATACTTGTAACCAAAATTCCTTTTGAGACAGCCGTCTATTCCTTTGCAGGATTTATTGTTTCCAGGATTTTTTCACTCTTTTCTTTTGACTGGGCATCAATTTATCCGGTGCTGTGGTATGCCCATGGTGTGGTGGCGGCCATATTTATTGCCTATCTTCCCTTTGGCAAGATGCGGCATATGTTTAACACACCCCTGACCTATTTTATTGAAACCGTGGATGGCGTCAAAAACAAGAAAAGGGTTTAACCGGAAATATTAATGGAAGGGTTATACAATGACCGAAGACAAGAAAATGTCTGACTTTCGGGCAGATGAAACAATGGCTGAAAATGAAGATACCGCATCTTCAGCTCCCGAAACACAAAACAAAGAGCCTGTCAGACAAATACCCATTCACCAGCTTGACATGAAAAGGTTGATTGAACTTGATGCCTGTACCCGTTGCGGAGAGTGTCTTTCCTGGTGCCCTGTCTATGACCAGGATGCCAGAGAAGACCTGATTCCCCGTCGGAAAATAATGGATTTTTTACAAATTGCCCGGTCACAGAACGGATTTCTTTCAGGGATCATGAAAAGTGAAAAAGTCGGGGAATCCTTGAAACAGGTCATCAAAAAAGTCTGCGGTTACACAGAGATCACCCAGGAACAGGTGAATGAATTTGTATCCAACCTCTATGAATGTTCCACCTGTGGTCAATGTGAAGTGGTTTGTCCTGCCCACATTGATACGGTCAACCTCTGGGAAGACCTCAGACGTTTGATCGTCCAGGCAGGCTACGGCCCGCTGGAGCCCCAGAAAGCACTCAGAAAAAGCGTTATGACCTTTGACAATCCCTGGCAGCAGCCAAGGGCCGGCCGGACCAAGTGGTCCCGCCGTGCAAAAAAAGACAATCTGATTGCTGATGAACCTAGGGAGATCAAAAAAACCAAGGGAAAAGTACTCCTGTTTTTCGGGTGCACCGCCTCCTACGATACCAACGTCAAACAGGTTGCCATTCATACCATCAATATTTTGGAAGCACTGAACATCGATTACGGTGTGCTTGGAAAAGAGGAGAAATGCTGCGGCAGTGTGCTTCTCAGAATGGGAGATCCGGAATATAAGCGGTTGTTCCAAGAAAATATCGACCAGTTTAACAGCCTGGGCATTGATACATTGATAAGTTCCTGTTCCGGGTGTTTTAAAACCATTATGCAGGATTATCCAAAAATCAAGGCATTGAACTTTGAAGTTCTGCACACCGTGGAATACCTGGCAAGACTGCTGAAAAGCGGCGAGTTGACCTTTCCTTATCCTGTAAACAAAACCGTTACATATCATGATCCCTGCCATCTTGGCCGGGCCACAGGTGGATTTGATGCCCCCAGAATGATCATGGAAGCCATTCCGGGATTAACCCTTGTGGAGATGCCCAGGAACAGGGAATATTCACGGTGTTGCGGTGCAGGCGGCGGGCTGAAAGCCGGGTTTCCCGATATCCAGGGCCGCATGGCCCAGCAAAGGATAAAAGAAGCGGAGCAGACCGGAGCAGAAGAACTGGTTTCCTGCTGTCCATTCTGCTATCAGGGCCTTCAATTGGGGATTGGTGTGTTGGAATCAAAGATTGTCATGAAAGATCTGTCAGCATATATTGCCCAGGCGCTTCTTGGGTATGATGTGTTTGAAAAAGCAGCAAAAGAGGCTGAAGAGAAAAAACGAAAAAAGGAAAAAGCCAAGGCATTGAAAGAACAGGAAAAAGAGGCTGAAAAGAAAAAAGCGCAGGAAAAAGAAAAGAATCCCGCTTCTCCGGCAGACGGCACTTAAAGGCTGAATCCCTGGAATGAAAACACAGATTTTTATTGTAACAGGATTTCTGGGAACCGGTAAAACTACGCTGGTTAAACGGATTTTACAGTTTTCAGATGATCTGTCCAAAACCATTGTGTTGGTAAATGAATTTGGGAAGACAGGGATAGACAGTGCCTTGATAAAAAGTACGGCCACAGCTGATATAGTTGAACTCAGCAGTGGATGTATATGTTGTTCGCTGAAAACCGATATGATCCAGACCCTTCAGATTCTGCAGCATGATTATGCTCCTGAAAGGATTGTGATTGAGGCCACCGGTGTTGCAGATCCATTGGGTATTATTGAAGCCTTGGATGACCGGATGCTCTCTGCTTATTTCAGTTTGAATAAAACCATAACCGTTGTGGACAGTGAATTCTGGGAAGCAAGAGAGGCATTCGGGTCTGTATTTACAAGCCAGCTTAACCAGGCAGACATCCTTTTGTTAAACAAAATTGATATCCTTGATCCACCACAACTTTCCGTTATTTTGGAGGAAATTGCCGTCCAGGCCCCAAAGGCCAGAATCATTCCCACCCTTTACTGCAATATCGATCCTGACATTTTCTGGGCAGATACAAAAAAAGCAGACAGGAAAAAAAATGCTTCTTTAAAACCATATGATCCTCAAAAAGATATGTATTTTTTTGTTACGGGCACAATGACGGCAAAAGAGGCCGGATTTGTTTCCTTTTCATTCCAGACCACAGCAAAACTCAATGAAGCATTGTTCTTTAGATTTCTTGACACCGTGCCCCTGAATCTTTTCAGGATCAAGGGACCGGTCCGGTTTGCCCATAAAACCATGATGCTCAATTTTGCGGGAGGAAAATGGCAGTGGCAGGAATGGCCGGATGAGGCATCTACCCATCTTGTTTTTATAGGATGGACCGTGGTAAAAGATGACATATTAGAAAAATTGAACGTATGTATGATTACCACTTAACTTTTTTACGCATAACTCTGAGGTAAAAATGACTGATTTGACCCGTTCAAGAACGTTTTCGGAAATTCAGGAAAAAATCGACCGTGGAGATGTGGTAATATTGACCGCCCAGGAAATCTGTGACCGGGTCCGGGGAGGGGAAACATTTGACTTGGGCGATATTGATGTGGTGACCACGGCAACCAGCGCTTTAATGAGCGGTACCTATGCCGTACTTTCCTTTAAGGTGGCCGAACCTGATACCTTTACCAAAGCTGAAAAAGTCTGGATCAATTCGGTCCCGGCCCAGGTAGGACCCTGCCCCAATGAAAGAATCGGCATTCTTGACCTGATTGTTCTGGGGACACAAACCAGCACCTCTGATCCTGAATATGGGGCAGGGAACCTTTTCAGGGACCTTGTCTCTGGCAGGCAGGTAAAGGTGGAAATCCTGACAGATGAGGGAAAGAATCTGACATCCTTTACCACACTCAAACAAATTCCCTATGCCATGCTCCATGCCTCAAGAAACGCCTTTAAAAATTACCTGGCCTTTGTCAATCCAGGAAAAACAGACATATCCACCATTTTCCACTCGAAAGCAATGAAAGGCAATTTTGAGGAAATGAGTTTTTGCGGGTGTGGTGAATTAAATCCTCTGGAGAATGACCCTGAACTGAAAACCATTGGTATAGGGACAAAAGTATTGATCAATGGTGCCCAGGGCTTTGTCACAGGGCCTGGCACCCGCAGCAGCATTGTCAAACCCAATCTTGCCGGCGTTGCTGATATGCACCAGATGGACCCGCATTTTCTGGGGGGATTCAATACCGGGCATGGGCCGGATACCATTACCACCTGGGCTGTCGCCATTCCTGTGCTGGACAGGGACATGCTGACCCATATTCTGAAAACCGATGACCAGATTCCTTTGAAAGTGGTGGATGTCAGGACGCGTAAGCCCATATGCGACATCACCTATGGCGATGTCTGGAAAAAAAACGGCCACGAGGTGGTTTT
>JAABTU010000121.1 GCA_011389715.1 Desulfotignum sp. | reverse complement strand
CATCACGCACCACCGCATCCCGCCATTCATCCAGCAGGGACATGTGGTTGGCCCGCATGTCATATTTATCCAGGACACATTTTGTGGCTTTCTTGGCGTTACCCAGCAGTTCAGGCTCGGGTGCCGCCTGGGTGGTGGTCACCATGTTGAACCAGAATGGTGAAAGCACGGCCAGCACAAATAGAGCCAGTCCGCCCATAATCATATTTTTTGTCATTTTATTCCTCCTCCTCGCAACCTGGCAGCGGTTCCATTCTCAGGTCCTCGGTCCGTTCTTTTTCTCCTGGCAGGATCAACGCGTTGCCCACCAGTTCGTGTATGCCGGCCACTTCCACTTCCGGCACCCAGTATTCACACAGGGTGGATAAGGCTGCCCGGTCAATGGCACAGATAGTGCCCAGGGTGTTGACCCCGTATTTTTCATGGACATGTTTCAATGCCGTGGCCCGGGGCAGGGCACCTGCCATGCGCAGCTCCATGTTTTCACCGGCATTGAGACCGGCGCCGGACCCGCAGCAGAAGGTGTTTTCACGAATGGTGTTGGGCGGCATTTCATAGAAATTGTTACACACATTGTTGATCACATACCGGGGTTCATCCAGCAGCCCCATGCCCCTGGCAGGATTGCATGAATCATGGAAGGTCAGAATCCGGTTGGCGTTCCTGCCTTTGTCCAGTTCCAGCTTGCCGTGTTTGATGAGGTCTGCTGTAAATTCGGTGATATGCACCATCTTGGTGGAAGCGGCATTGTCAAACCGGGTACCGGTGATGGGATTCACAGGGACTTCCAGAAAGTCGGCAGGCCCGTTCATGGTATCCATGTACTGGTGGATCACCCGCCACATGTGACCGCACTCTCCGCCCAGTATCCATTTGACCCCCAGGCGTTTTGCTTCGGCATACATTTTGGCGTTGAGCCGCTTCATGGTTTCATGGGAGGTGAAAAACCCGAAGTTACCGCCCTCGGATGCGTAGGTGGACCAGGTCACATCCAGGCCGTATTTGTCTTTCAGGTATTTGAACAGGATCAGATATCCCTGGCAGGTATAGGTGCCGGGATCGGCAAACACATCCCCTGACGGGGTGATGAACAAAATGTCCGCCCCTTTTTTCTGGAAATTGGGGGTGCAGTCCACACCGGTGATATCTTCTAAGTCCTCCACAAAAAATTCCAGCATGTCTTTGAAGGCATGGGGTTGAATCCCCAAATGGTTGCCGGTCTGGTAGCAGTTGGACACCGGGGTGGCGATCCAGTCGATGTTCAGCCCGATAAGGTTGAACAATTCTCTTGCCATGATGGTGATTTCCGCCGTATCAATGCCGTAGGGGCAGAACACGGAGCATCTGCGGCATTCTGTGCACTGGAAAAAATAGTACCACATCTCCTTGAGCACATCCAAAGTCAGGGGGCGGTTTCCCCCCAGGCGCTGTCCGCCGGGTATGTTTTGCAGGATCTTTCCTGCGGTGGTAAAATCATTTCTGTACACAGATCTGAGCAGCTCGGCCCGGAGCACCGGCATGTTTTTGGGATCGCCGGTGCCCAAAAAGAAATGGCATTTGTCTGCACAGGCACCGCAGCGTACACAGACATCCATGAATATCTTGAATGTCCTGAACCGTTCCAGCCGCTCCTTGATGCCGTTGTGCAATATTTGCTGCCAGTCGTCGGGCAGCTTCCAGTCTTCCTCAACGGGGTTCCATGGCCTGGCATTGGGCAGCCCCAGAGTTTCCACGCTTTCCGCTTTTGCTGCATAGCAGTACATGCCCGGCCGGATCTGAACGGATTTGGTGGTATCCATCCAATTGCCCGAATCCGCACCATAGTCTATTTTATCCAGTAATTCATCCGGTGTTAGTTCGTCGGCCATTGATTACTCCTTCTTGTCCACTGGCAGCCCAGCTTCAATCATTTTGTCTCTGAAGTGATCTTCGTAATCCTGGTAGGTGTGGATAGGCACATCATAATTCCAGGGGTTCACATGTCTTTTGGCCCGGGTGTCATTGGCCATGTTCCGGGTGGGACTTAAAAATACGCCGCCCAGATGCATGAGCTTGCTTGCCGGAAAATAGGCAAAAAGAATGCTCACCAGAAACAGGTGGCCGTAAAACAGTCCGCCGATACCGTCGGGTATGGTGGGACTGAGGGTGACCAGTCCCATGGTCATCTCTTTGATACCCATAATATCCACTTTGGTGAAATACCGCATGGAAATCCCTGTGGCAGCAATGCCCAGTATCAGAAACAAGGGGAAGTAATCAGATGCCTGGGATATGTATCTTAGTTTTGCGTCAAACAACCGGCGTGCCAGAAGAAACAGGACCGCTGCCGGCAGGACCACGCCGGATAAAAACAGCCCGGGCAGCCCCACTTGGACGATGCCGTCCAGGGCTTCTAAAAACTGAATAATTCCGGGTACCGGGGCGGTGAAAAATCGGAAATGCCGCAACAGCACCACCAGAAATGCGTAGTGAAATGCCAGGGCTGCCACCCACAGAAAAATTTCCCAGGAATAGGTGATACGGTTGGAGGCATTGCGGTTGAATGCGGCTTTGGTGTTCCGGAACAGAGACCTGAATGTAAATATTTCAAGCAACATCCGTACAAACACACCGAGCGTGGTGTCAGGGTTGTCAATGCGGTTCTGTTGTATCCAGTCAAGTGACTTCTGCTGTCCACAGGTTGTGGGGATTTTGAAGGGAACCGCAGATGCTGCCCATCCCATCACTTTGATGACAAAGCCGACCAGAAAGGCAATGATCGCCAGATACGGGAACACAATCCCGAAGAACCACCCAAGCCCTGCTCCCGCCCCTGTGTACGCCACGAGAAAAAGCAGAAAAACTGCTGTCAGGGGGATCAAGTACTTTTGTGTCATGGTATAACCACCTCATAGATTGGTTGCCTGACAAACCTGAATTTTGTCGGGCATGTTAAGATTTTTTTGAGCCAAGCAGGTCTTCCTCCTTAAGCTCCTTTACCAAACCTGCCCTTTCAAAGGCTGCATGAATGCGCCGTTTGCTTTCTGTGGCCTTTAAAAGGAATATATCTTCTCTGCATTTCATCAGCCGGTTGAACCCGGCCAGAACGACCTGGTCCACCATCCGGTCAAATTCTCTGGCAAAAGCTGAATCCATGATAGTTTCACCAATGTTTTTCAGGGCAAAAATAAAGCTGACCGCCTCGGCTGCTGAAAATGCCTGGACCGCCCGGATACGGATGACAGGGTCCAGGGCTTTTTCCAGGGTATCTTCGGTATAGTCTGATGCCAGAAGGTGCAGGACATCTTCCAGAGTTTCCCTGGTGACAGCCCCCACAGGGTTGTCAAACCGGTCCACATCTTTGCCCAGTATTTTTGCGCTCTGGGCCGGGTAGGTGTCAATGGTGGCCTGGAACCATTTTTTCAGCAAAATGGTGTGATTGTCTGTAAGTGTCTGTTTCACTGTCATTTGTTTATGCAAAATCCCTTGTTTGTTCAACAATACTGCCCTGTAATAATTTTTAGAAGGATATAAACTTACTCAAATTTTATGTCAAGGGTAAAAGCATGCCATTTGCGGGCAATCCAGGACAAAGAACCCATGGGCATATGCCTTGTGCAGACAATTGCTGTCCAGTGCAGTGCAGGACCGTCTGACCCGTATGCGGCCCTGATGGTGGCTGGTTAACCCTTTCCTTTTTTTAACATTTGGGCTATCTACAGATCTGTTTTTTGTGATACCCTGAAACCGGTTATATGCCGGTACAGGGTGTGCAGAAAAAATTTTTAATTATCTGGATAGGTACGGTGGCCTGGCATTTTTAGATTTGCAGCTGCCCCGGGATAAACCTGGAACATAAAAAGGCTGAAAATGGACCATCATTATAAAGAACGCTTCCATGTCCAGCAGGATCTGATCAAAAAGATCGCCCCGCTCATGGAGGTCGGTGATATCATTGAAACCGTGCGCGAAGACCTGCGCACCCTTATTCCCAGTGCCATGGAGGTGTGCGTGCTGCTGCTGGATCCGGAAGCGGAGCAGTACACAAGCCCCTTGCAGTGCGCTTTGTACGAGCGGCCTGTGAGCTGCCAGTCCTGCAAAAGAGACCGGCCGGCTGTGCAGCGTGCCATCAGCAAAAAAAAAGCGGTGGTGGTTTCCAACAGCGAACCGGTTGTCAGGCCGGACGGCACCCTTGTGGCAGTGGGTCCGGAATATGCCATGCCCGTGTTTGTGGAAAACCGGGTTCTGGCCATTATCAGTGTGGTGATCCAGCCTTTGACCCGGTATACCCGCAGGGATTTTTATCTGATTCGTGATTTTGCAGAGATTTTGGGCACCATCATAATAAATGCCAAAAGGCAGTGGGAAATGACCAAAGAGAAAATCCGCATCAGCCAGACCCTGGCAAACCTGTCTGCCTTTGTGCCGGGATCGGTGCGCCAGATGGCGGACAGGAACCCGGATCTTTTGACCAGAGAAAAAGAGCAGAAAAACGTGAGTGTGCTGTTTCTGGATCTGGAGGGCTATACCGCCCTGAGTGCCACCCGGTCTGAAGAGGAGGTGAATGCCATCATTGAAAAGATGTTTTCCAGTTTTGTGGACCCCATTCACCGGTCCCATGGAGAGATAAATGAGACCAGCGGGGATGCGTTCATGATTATCTTCAAGGACCATGATCCAAAAACCAATGCCATGAACGCGGTGAAGGCCGCCTTTGAAATTGCTGCCAGAAGCCGGTCGGTGAACCAGTCCATTTTCAGAGAAAATCTTTTTTCAGGCATGGCACCCTTAGATGTGAACATGGGTATCAGTTCCGGTACCGCCCTTGTGGGCATGACCCGGTTCAAGGGTTTGCTGGACACCCGCATGACATTCACCGCATCCGGCCCTGTGACCAATATTGCTTCCCGGCTGTCTGATTATGCCGCAGGCGGAGATATCCTGGTGAGCCAGGCCACAAAAGATCTCATTGCCGGGCTGTGGCCGATATATGACAAAGGAAAAGTGCATCTGAAAGGCATCAATGATCCCATGCCGGTGTATTCCCTGTTGAAACCGGCATGAAGAAAAAAAGGTTTTCAAGGCACCTGCCCAGGCCCTGAAAACCCTATGACAATGGCGGAGAAAGAGAGATTCGAACTCTCGATGGAGTGTTACCCCCATACTCGCTTAGCAGGCGAGCGCCTTCAGCCACTCGGCCATTTCTCCAAAAATATTTTTTTGTGGCGGAGGAGGTAGGATTCGAACCCACGAAGCTTTGACACTTAACGGTTTTCAAGACCGCCGCCTTCAGCCGCTCGGCCACTCCTCCAAAATTTAACCAAAGATATATATCATCTTGCCCGAAACAGGTCAATACCTAACTTGGATTTTTAAAGCGCATCTTGTTGTTGACACAAAGAATGGTTGCGCTATATTAAGGGGTTTTAGGCCAATGCATTTTACAGGAGACAATAGATGAAGCAGAAAATTCGTTTTGAAAAAAATGTGAAAGACAATATCCTGACAGTACTGGAATCCAGTGAGGTGGACCCCGGGGTTGTCATGCCCCTGCATGAGGAAACATATGATCTTTCACAGATGGCTGCAGCGGCAAAAGAAGGGCTGGAACCTTTTGCCCGGCTGCTGCGGCGCAGGTCTTTTTTCCCCACCATGGACCTGTGTGTCAAACTCCATGGGGAAACCGCTGATTTTTTTACGGATACGACCCAGGATAAGGTCATCGTGGAGTTCAGGGACTCTGAGACCCTGCCTGCAGAGGATGAATTTGTACTGGAAGAGGAAGATGTAGAACTGGATGC
>JAABTU010000120.1 GCA_011389715.1 Desulfotignum sp. | reverse complement strand
AATCAAGCCAAAAGCAAGTTTTTGGCCAGCATGAGCCATGAACTGCGCACGCCTCTCAACGGCATTATTGGCTTCAGTCAGATTCTGGAAATGGAGATATCAGGTCTTTTAACCGAAAAGCAAAAACGCTTTTTCAACATCATCAAAGAGAGTGGAAACCACCTCTTGGAGATGGTAAACGACATCCTTGATCTGGCAAAAATAGAGGCCGGCAAGACAGATATTACTATCAAAGAGTTGTTTAATATCGGCGCCATGCTGGAGAGATCGCCGGGTGTTATCAGCGGAACAGCAAAAGAAAAAGGGCTGCAGCTCGAGGTGGATATCCAGCAGAACCTGGGCTGGATTCAGGGTGATGAAACGCGATTGAAGCAGGTTGTTTACAATCTGCTTTCCAATGCCGTAAAATTTACCGAATCCGGAAAATGCATCGGGATTAAAGGCAGGGCTGAAGGAGAGGCCATTGTGATCGATGTCTGGGATGAAGGAATTGGGATTCCTGATGACCATCTGGAGAGAATACTTGAGCCCTTTGAACAGGTAAAGGGAAATCTATCCGCCTCTGAAGGCGGCACAGGGCTGGGATTGGCCATTGCAAAACGGTTGATCGAGTTCCATAAGGGAACCCTAACGGTGATAAGCAGTGTGGGGAAAGGAAGCACATTTACAATTACCTTGCCCGGGCGCATTCAGGAAGGGGTAACCGAACATCCCGAGATCGGCTTTGCCGGCATTGCAGACCACACCGATTTTCCCGGAAACGGGTACCGTATTTTGGTCACTGAAGACAATGAGTCCAATAGAAACTTGATAGAAGCAGTTTTAGAGCCTTTCGGCTATTGTCTTGATTTTGCATCCAGTGGGGAATCTGCAATTAAAAAGGTATCGGAAACATCGTATGATTTGATCCTGATGGATATTCAACTGCCTGAAATGAATGGAGTCGAAGCCATGAGGGTGATTAAGGAGAAGACAAATCGCTCCATACCCGTCATTGCTGTTACAGCATTTGCCATGAAGGGTGACGCGGAAAAACACCTGGATGAAGGCTTTGATGGATATATCACAAAACCGATCGAAATCCCACAAATGCTGCACACCATTAAAAACAACCTGCAATAAAGAGGAGGAAAAGCCTTGAGCGACAAGCAGCAAAATTCGAGCAAAGGTTCACCGACACGACAGCGCTGAAAAACCAGGCTGAAAAGGGAAATTTCGATAGGGTTGGAATTGCCGGTAACAATGCCGGCATAAAAAATACTAGCGTATGAGGTAAGGCAGATGGCAAATGTGTTAATCATCGATGACGATCCCTTAATAGGAGAGCTTCTGATAAAATACATCAATGACATGGGCCATCAGGCAACGGTTGCCGAAACCTGTTCCCGGGGAGTTGAAAAGGTCCTGGCCGGGGTTTTTGATCTGGTCTTTCTTGATGTGGTTCTGCCGGACGGAGACGGCCTTGAATCCCTTTCTTCCATCAGGACCGCAGCATCGGAACCGGAAGTGATTATTATAACCGCCGAGGCCAGTACCCGGGGCGCAAAAATGGCCCTTGAAAACAATGCCTGGGATTATATCGTAAAACCCTTTTCCAAAAACGAAATCAGGCTCAGTGTGGAAAGGTCCCTGGAATTCAGATCGTCCAGAAAGGCATTGTCTTCACCTGAAAATATCCTGTACCGGTCCGACATTGTCGGAAAAAGCACCGCTCTTGTATCATGTCTTGCAACTGCCGGGCAGTGCGCAAAAAGCGATGTCAACGTTCTGATATCGGGCAAAACCGGTACAGGCAAGGAGCTGTTTGCCAATTTGATCCATGAAAACAGCCTGCGCAGCCAAAACCGTTTTGTGGTGGTGGACTGCGCCTCACTGCCTGAACAGCTTGTGGAAGCGGTTCTTTTCGGTCATGTAAAAGGTGCTTTCACAGGCGCTGATGCCAGCAGGGAAGGGCTTGTAAAAAATGCGGACGGCGGAACCTTGTTTCTTGACGAGGTGGGAGAGCTTCCCTTATCCGTCCAGAAAAAATTTTTACGGGTGCTCCAGGAAAGAAAATTCAAGCCCGTGGGCAGCACAAAAGAAATTCACAGTGATTTCAGACTGCTGTCCGCAACAAACAGAGACCTTCCAAAGATGGTCAAAAAAGAACTTTTCCGCAAGGATCTTTATTTCCGGCTCAGTACCATCCATATCGACCTGCCCGATTTAAAGGAATGCAAATCAGACATAAAGGATCTGACCCTTCATTATATTTACCGGCTTTGCGAACACCACGGCATTGAAAATAAAGGATTTGTCCCTGAATTTCTTGAAACCCTCAAAATGTATGACTGGCCCGGAAACATCAGGGAGCTGATAAACATCCTTGAAAAAGCTATTCTGGCAGGTTACGACTCCCCCATTTTATATCCCAATCATCTTCCGGCCCGGGTGAGACTGCCTTACCTTCAATCCTCCATGGAAAAAAAAAGGACCAGGATGGATGATCCGGGTTTTGTTTTAAAAAAGTCCACTGACACCGCTTTTTCAATTCACCTGCCCAAAAATTATTTAAATCCCATAAAACCGTTAAACCAGCTAAAAAAACATATTATGAATGAAACCGAAAAACTTTACCTTTTGAAGCTTCTGGCATCTGCGAATGGTAATCTTGATAAAGCAGCTTCCCTTGCCGACCTCAGCAAAAGCCATCTCTATGCCCTTCTTAAAAAACACGAAATATCCAGATTTGAATAATTATGGTCATACCAGAAAATTCTTATGATTTCATAAGAATTTTCTGGTGACATCGGTTTTTTTTGCATACAAAAAGCTCTCTTTCCATCCGCCTTTATTGATATCTTTGTTTTATTGATTTTACCGGCACCTTTCTTGCTCAGACAATAAACAACGTTTTTTTAAAAACCTGCAAGCTGCAGAAAAACTGTAACCTGCAATGGTTTTTTTCAGGCGGAAAAGTGGGAACCAAAATTTTGTCAGGCAAAAAAATGGAAATTTTAATTTTTTCAAACCGTGATAACAGCCAAAAGGACCTCCTTTTGAAAGAAATTTCTCAAATTCCCAACTTGGATTACCGCATGAATTTTGAGTTCCATGCCCTTTTGGAGACGGTTAGATTCAAAGTATCCGATGATGTGATTGTATTTCTGATTTCTTTTGAACACGAGCTTGATTTTTTGATTTCACACAAGAGCCGCTTTTTTAATTCCAGGTTTATTTTAATTCTTCCTGATACAAAAAAAACACTTGTGTCAAAGGGGCTTTCACTACGTCCACGGTATCTTGCACAAACTAACCACGGGTTCAGGGATGTTGCCGCTGTTCTGGAAAAAATGGTGAACAATAGAAATCCGGAGATATATGATATCTGAACAGGAAATATTAAGTGCCAGGATTCTGATAATAGATGACGTCCAGGCCAACCTGGATCTTTTGGAAGGAATTTTGGAAAGCGCGGGTTATACTTCCGTTGTGACCATTTCCGATCCCCGGGAGACCGTGAAATTTTACGAGGCTTTTGAACCCCACCTGGTGTTGCTGGATATCAGTATGCCGCACCTGGACGGTTTCCAGGTGATGGAACTTTTGCAGGAAATCGAAAAAGATTCCTATATTCCGGTAATGGTGGTAACGGCTTTCCAGGATGACCAAACCAGAAAAAAAGCCCTGGCATGGGGTGCCCAGGATTTTTTGTCAAAACCTTTCGACAACCTGGAAGTGCAGACAAGGATCCGGAACATGCTCAGAATACGTCTTCTTCACAACCAGACCCGGAACCAGAACATTGTTCTGGAACATAAGGTGAAATTTCGGACCCGGCAGCTGGAAAAAACAAAGCTTGACATTATCCACAAGCTGGGACAGGCGGCCGAGTACCGGGATACCGAAACAGGCGCCCATATTATCCGCATGAGCCGGATGTGCGGGATTTTAGGAGAATTGTCCGGCATGAACGAAAAAGAGGTCGATTTGTTGCGTGACGCAAGCTGCATACATGATGTGGGGAAAATCGGAATCCCGGACAGCGTACTTCTCAAACCCGGCAAACTCACGGTTGAAGAATGGAAAATCATGACCGAACATACTTTCATCGGAGGAAAACTTCTGGACGGCCATGATGATGACCTGATGGTTCTGGCTCGTACCATCGCCCTTACACACCATGAAAAATGGGACGGTACAGGCTATCCCGAAAGCCTGAAAAAAGAAAGCATTCCTTTTTGCGGCAGGATAGCAGGTCTGGTTGACGTATTCGATGCGCTGACTTCCAGAAGACCTTACAAAGAACCGTATCCGGTTGAAAAATCTCTCGAGATCATCACCCGGGGACGGGGCAGCCATTTTGACCCGGATCTTGTGGATCTGTTTTTTGACAACGTGGACGTATTCATACAAATCAAACATGAACTGTCCGATGACGAGGAAATGACCCTAAATGAGTACCAACTCAGTGAACGGGACAGGACATAATATAACGACCATGCCCTGACGGGCACAACAAAGAATGAAAGCGGTTAGCGGTTAGCTGTTAACTGAGCACTGATGGCTGACGGCTTTCATATAACCAAGCGCAATTTACAGGAAATTTTTTTATGCCGGATTCTGATGTGCCCCATATTTTGATTGTGGATGACAATCCCTTTAACCGGGAATTGATCTCGGAAGTTGCGCTGGCCGAAGGTTTTGTTGTTCAAGAAGCCCAAAACGGCCACCAGGCCCTGGAAATGCTCCAGAAAACCAATTTTGCACTGGTGATGATGGATCTGTTGATGCCCGGCATGGACGGATTTGAAACCACCCGGAAAATAAGGGAAATGGGAATAAACGTTGCAGTTATTGCGGTTTCAGCCCTTACACTGAAACAGGACCGGCAGGAAAGTCTAAGGGCCGGGTGCAACGAATTTTTATCCAAACCTCTTGATATCAAAGAACTCAGGTCCCTGTTGCTGAAATATACCGCCACCGGACCGGAAAAAGAAAAAGAGAGGGTATCCGGCACTGGCGAAGAACCTTATACGGATTCATCGTTCGGATTCAAGGATATTTTTCTTCTGCTGGTAGAAGAGGACCGAAAGCTTAGAGAAAAAGAATCGGATTTTTTCTTTCAGGCGGGCTTTGATGTAAAAGCGGTTGCCAACGGTGCGGATGCAATGGATTTTATCGAACAATCAGACAAAATCGTTCACATCGTGATCAGCAATATTTTTACCACCGGCATTGACGGGCTGGGCCTTCTCACCATGTTGAAAAGAAAATATTCCGACATCCTGGTGTTCCTTTACACGGAATCCTATGATGCATCCACTTTTCAATATGCGGTCCAGCAGAAAGTGGACGGGATTATTCCCGAAGACCAGTTTGAAACCACGGCCTTAGGAATCATCAGGTCCGCGCTTTCCCAGTCCGGGCAAAAGGGCTCCCGTACAGCGGAAGCCAGCGCTGCCGAACAGGTCCGCCAGGCCCAGGACAGACTTATTCATCCGGGATGTATGAATATATGCCTTTCACTGGATGTGGCCTACCAGTCCCTGCATGAGGCGGGCGGAGATATGATGCAGTGCCGCAGATTCGGAACAAACGGCGAATGCGGTATCCTTCTTGCCGATGTCGCAGGCCACAGTGTCATGAGTTCCTATACCGGTGCCATTTTCACCGGCCTTCTCATGTCTGTCTGGGACTCTCACAAGGAGCCGGCAGACCTTTTGAAAAAAATGGACAAAGAACTTATAAAGGTTGGAAACGACAAATCCCATATCTGTGCCACCTCCCTTTTGTGGGACCGGTGGTCCGGGAAATTCCGTTTTTCCTGTGCAGGC
>JAABTU010000119.1 GCA_011389715.1 Desulfotignum sp. | reverse complement strand
TAATATTGCACAAAATGACTGGTTATCTGAAATCTTCCGGGTCAATGGCAAACCGCTTCATGATCTGCTGCAAGGCCTGGCGGTCCAGGCTGCACTGCCTGGCTGCCCGGGTGACATTGCCGCTGGTCCTGGAGAGCATGGCCCCCACATAGTCATGGTTGAACCGGGTGAGCATGGTTTCCTTGGCCTCTTTATAGGGCATCTCCATGATATGGCCGTCCAGGCAGGTTTCAGGACAGGCATCAGGGTCTTCCTTGGAAACAGGGATATCAGATCTGCGGATCACCCCGTCTCTGGCATAGAGGATACCCTGTACCAGCACATTTTCCAGTTCCCGGACGTTTCCCTTCCATGGGTTTTTCAAGAGCAGATTCATCACATTTTCAGAGATAGCCTTCAGGGGTTTGTTCAGTTTTTTGCAGTTTTTGGCCACCAGGTGATCCGTCAGCAGCGGTATGTCTTCAATCCGGTCCCGCAGGGGCGGCAGCTCAATGGAGATGACCGACAACCGGTAGAAAAGATCTTCCCTGAACTCTTTTTGGGCAATTTTTTGTGTGAGGTCCTGGTTGGTGGAGGCAATGATGCGCACATCCACTTTCTGGACCTTTGTATCCCCTAAGGGTTTGACTTCCTTTTCCTGGATCACCCGCAAAAGCTTGGTCTGGATGGACAGCCCGATATCCCCGATTTCATCTAAAAAGATTGTGCCTTGGTCTGCTTCCTGGAATAATCCGTTTTTATCCTGAAACGCGCTGGTAAACGCCCCTTTTTTGTGACCGAAAAGCTCGCTTTCCAGGATATGTTCCGGAATGGTGGGGCAGTTCACCGGAACAAAGGCGGCTTTGCCGCGCTGGCTGCGGCGGTGAATGGACCGTGCGGTGAGGTCTTTGCCGGTGCCTGATTCTCCTGTGATGAGCACGGTGACATCGGAACCGGCCACCAGATCGATTTTTTCAAACACTTTTTCCATGGCCGGGCTGTGACCCACCAGTGGGGAAAAGTCTTTGTCTCTGGCCTTGAGAAGCTGCTTGTTTTCCAGAAGCAGCCGGCTGCGCTCTAAAGCCTTGCGGATTTTGAAAATGATTTCATCCTGTTCAAAGGGCTTGGCAATGAAATCATAGGCCCCGCCTTTAATGGCAATGACAGCAGAATCGATATTGCCGAATGCCGTGAGCATCACCACCGTGAGATCCGGATACCGTTTTTTGATCTGTTCCAGCAAAGCAAACCCGTCCATGCCGGGCATGCGGATATCACAGATCACCAGATCCCAGGTCCCCTGTTCCAGGATGTTCAACGCCATTTCCCCGGAAAACGCCATGGAAACCGTGCAGTCAATTTCCGATTCCAGGGTGCGTTTCAGCAGACGGGTCATGTCTTTTTCATCATCCACTGCCAGGATACGGGCGGTCATCGGGTTTCCTCCCTGTCCGGGTTCTCGTCTGCCGCTTCAGCCCGGGGCAGGCTGATGGTAAAGGCGGCACCTTTTTCTTTTCTGTTTCCGGCTGTGATATCTCCTTCATGGCGCCGGATAATACCGTACCCGACGGAAAGTCCCAGTCCGGTGCCCTGTCCCACGGGCTTGGTGGTGAAAAACGGGTCAAAGATCCGGGAAAAATCCTTTTCCCGGATGCCGGTGCCGTTGTCTTTCACCGTTATCAGCACCTGGTCCTGGTCATCTGTGCCTGTTTCCACCAGAATACGGCCTGTTTTTTCCACTGCATGGCAGGCGTTGATCATCAGGTTGATAATGACCTGGGCCAGTTCCTGTTCATTGCCGAAAACGGTTAAAGGCCGGGTGCAGGGTTTGGGGGGAATGACCACAACATCTCTGAAATCTGAATGGTTGGCCAGAAAGTTGATCACATCATCCACCACCTTGCACGCATCAATGTGCTGCATTTTTGTCGACCCTTTTCTGGAAAAGGTCAACAGGTCCGACACCACAATTTTACAGTTTTTTACATGCTTTTCAATGGTTTTCAGATCTTCCTCATGGTCCCCGGGATTTTTGAGCATCAGCTGGGTATATCCCAGGATGATCCCTAAGGGGTTGTTGATTTCATGGGCTACCCCTGCGGACAATTCCCCTAATGCCGCCAGTTTGTCCGCCTGGGCGATCTGCTGTTCCATCTGTTTTTTATCATTGATGTTTTTGATGATAAAATGAAAGGTCTTGCCGCAGCCGAATGCACCATAATCCACACCCCCGGTGATGAGTACCCTGACGAAGGACTGATCGGCGCGCAGAAAATCGGTTTCTTCGTTCAGGATATACTCATGGGTTTCCAGAAGTCCGAAAATGCGCTCATTTTCAGATGGGACGGTTAAGAAATTTTTAAACCCCATTTTTTTGTCCAGCATGTCCGCTTTCTGAAATCCGGTAAGGGACACCCCGGCCCGGTTGATTTCAATAATATTGAACCAGGGATCCGTCACCATAATGGTATCCAGGGAATGTTCAAAAATCCGCCTGGCCTTGTGCTCGGAACTGGTGAGCATTTCAGTTCTTTCCACCACCTTCTGCTCTAAGGTCTGGTTCAGTTCCAGCAGTTTGGCACTGGTCTCTTCCTGTTTTTCTTTGGCGAACAGAATTTTTTCATTGATCCGCCAGCTCTGGTTGAAAAACAGGGTCACCGTTCCCACCAGCATGAAGGATATGGTGTTGATGGCACCGGTATAGGGGCCGATCTCGTGCCATATGCCCCCGCTGCCGGTAAGCACCAGAAACTGACGCAAAATATGGCTCAAGGACCGGGATACCGCGAATATGGTGAATCCGGCACAGATCCAGATCAAATAGAGGAATACCACGTTGTCCGGGTCAAGATCCCGCAGGGACCTGGCCTTGAACAGGGACAAAAATCCCAGCACCACCATGGCCACAGACCCCAGCACATCCACCAGCAGAATGGGGAGATTGGCAGTCATTGTTCCACCCTGTCCGCACTGTCAGAACGTTGTCTTTGGTCCTTGAGCAGGCTGTTCAATCCTATGAACAGAAAGATCATGGCCGGGACACACCACAGGTGATCCATCTTGAGAAAATAGTAGATCACTGCCAAAAGCTGGGAATCAGACTGGGTGACAATGGCCATTTTGGTTATGCTCAGGGTTTCGATGCGCACCACTTCAATCTGGTTGTCCAGAAAATGGGCCGCCAGGGTATCCAGGTTCCAGAAAATAAAAAACAGGGCTGCAAGCTGGATCAGGCGCCATCCCTTCTGCCGGATCAATCCCTGGCTGTTGATGGTGAACATGAGGGTTACCATGGAAAACAAAAAAAACAGATGCCCTATCTGATGGGCGATAATACCGGCATTGCCGGTATGCAGCTGGATGGCAAATGCCGGTGCCGGCAGGCCCCATATCCCTGCCAGACAGAAAAGGGAAAGCCCAGGTTTCATTTTTTTATGTGTGCCTTTTCCGTGATGGCACGAGTGGACATGAGTTTGACACAGGCCGGACACAGGCTGTGGTGCTCTTTGGTATCCGGGTGATCCGGGCTGATATGAGACACCCGGTTCAGAAAATCCGCTGTGGCATACATGCGGCCGCAGGCCTCGCACCGTTCCAGGGGCAGCTGCCCCACGGTGCGGTCCTGGATGGCCACGGTTCTCACGCTGTCATGGTCCGTCACCGTGATCACGCCGGTGGGACAGAGATTGGCACAGGTACCGCAGCCGATGCATTGGCCATCTCCTTTTACCACCTGGCTGCCTGCCGCGGTTTTTTCCATTTTCAGTGCTCCGGCCTTGACGATCTCCTGGCATACCCGTATGCACAGCCGGCAGCGGATGCATCCATCCGGTTCCGGGGGCAGGTCCACCTGGTATCTATGGGCCAGGTCCCTGATCCGGTGGGCCTGGGGTGCCATGCGGAACAACCGGACAAACGCTTTCTGGCGGTGAGATCTGACCAGTGGGGAATCTGTGAGCACCACCATGCCGGGTTTTACCTTGAGTACACATGACAGCATCACTGTCTGTCTGCCTGTGGGAGAGGTGACCTCCACCCCGCAGATCCGACAGGCGCCCGAGGGCTTCAATGCCGGATGAAAACACAGGTGGGGGATGCTGATATTGTTTTCCCTGGCCACTTCAAGCACAGTCTGGTCTTCGGTGCATGGGATGGCTGCATTGTTGATGAAGATTTCAATCATGGCTGATCCATCCTTGTCCATTATCGCGTATCCGAAAGGATCCGGAGACAGTCCTGGGGCAGGCGGTGGGTGCCTTTGCCCTGGAGGCTCACCTCTATGAGATCATCCGGATCATTGATGGAGGTATCCGGATCAGTCACCACCCCGTGGACACCGATAAAATCATTCATATAGGGCTCCCAGGCTTCATCTGTCGATGCCTGGAACACTTCCACACGATTGCCGCGTTTAAACACCATAACAGCCTCCTTTATGTTGGGTTGACAGGCCGGGTCGGTACATGGTTTCTGGCGGTCAGTTTGCGCTGGCAGTCGTTACACAAAAGCCGCTGCTCCGTCTTCTGGGTCAGGTCGGCGGTTTTGTCCGAAATAAAGGCCATATACTGGGCTGACGGCAGCCTGGCCCCGCAGGCATCACAGGTCTGGATCTCCTGCTCGTTCAGGATGGTGCCGCAGAGTTTGAGCATGCGCTTGCCGTCTTTTTCTTCCAGGGTCATGGCATTGTTTTCACAATTGGCTGCACAGGCCCCGCAGGTGATACAGTTTTCCGCCGTCATGCGGAAATCGGTTTTCACCGGGTGGTCAAAATCCAGGTATCCCAGATGCAGGGCATCAATGCCCATCTTGTCCCGGCATACCTCCACGCATTTGCCGCATCTTCTGCAGACATCACACCGCAGGCACCGCCGGGCTTCCTTCCGCACAGCTGCTTCATCATATCCCAGTTCCACCTGCTGAAAGGTAGTCCGTCTTCTGTCCACATTGAGCATGGGCATGTCCGGCCGGGAAAGCCGCATTTTTTCGGCTGCCGTCATTTCGATCATGGGGACTTTGCGGCGGCGTACCGGAATCTTGGGCATCCTGGGCTGGGGCATGCCGGTGAGGTGCCGATGGATGGCCTCGGCAGCCCGTTTGCCGCCACCGATGGCTTCTATGACCGTTGCAGGCCCGGAGACCGCGTCTCCTGCTGCAAACACCCCGGGCATACTGGTTTCCATGGAGGCATGGTTTACGTCAATGGTGCCTCTGCGGGTCCAGTTGACAGCATCAAAAGCGGTCATGCCGCTGTCATCCACATACTGGCCAATGGCGGAGATGACGGCATCTGCCTGGATGGTGAACTCCTTGCCCAGGATGGGAACCGGTGCCAGGCGGTCCGTGCCTTTTTTGGCGATCAGCTCCGCTTTGATACAGGCAAGGCCGGTGATGGTACCATCATTGCCTGTAATCTCCGTGGGGATGGTGAGAAAGGCAAACGCAATGCCCTCTTCTTCCGCCTGCTCCACTTCCTCGATATCGGCCGGCATCTGTTCTCTGGATCTGCGGTAGGCAATGGTGACTTTGTCCGCTCCCAGACGCAGGCTGGTGCGGGCCGCATCAATGGCCACATTTCCGCCGCCGATGACCACCACATGTTTGCCCGGGGCATGGCGGTCCCCTATGGCCACATTCTTTAAAAATGTGATGGCATCAATGACCTTTGGAAAATCGGTTTCCCCTTTGATGCCAAGATCCCAGGCCTTGTGGGCACCGATGGCCAGAAAAAAGGCATCCGTGCCCCTGTCTTTCATCTCTTCATAGGTGACATCCGAGCCGAACCGGGTGTTGAAAGAAATGTTCACCCCCAGGTCTTCTATCATGGCCACTTCCCGGTCAATCACCTCCCGGGGCAGGCGGT
>JAABTU010000118.1 GCA_011389715.1 Desulfotignum sp. | reverse complement strand
CTGGTCTGTGAAGCCGAACAGCTTGATTCCGGCAGGATTGATCTGCTGGAATCGGCCTTCAGGGGTGACGATGAATATGGCGTCGGTGGCGGTCTCAATCATGTTCCGGTACCGTTTTTCACTGATCTTCAGCTTGTCCAGTGCCGAGGTCAGCTGCTGCATATGTATCTTCCTTTCCGTGACATCCCGTATGAAATGCAGAATATTCTCAATTTTGCCCCGGCCGCCCATTTTGTAGATCACTTCCGCAGAATCATTGACCCATTTGGTCTGTCCGTCAGCTGATATAATCCGGTACTCCAGCGAATCAAATTCTTTGTCAATGATATCATTATAGAAACGAACCACCGCATCATAATCATCCGGGTGGACAATATCAAAAATGTGAAAGGAACCTGAGATAAACTCCTTCGACGGGATGGCGCACAGTTTTTCCGTGGCATTGGAAATGTTGACGATCCGGGTAATGTCTTCCGGGGAGGTGGTCAACACCACCTCAGGGATCATGTCCAGTAATTTTTTAAGCTTGTTTAGTGTTTTTCTCCGTTCGGTGATATCAGATACCGAGGCCAGAATACTGCTTTTATTGTCATGGGTGAGGGTCCGGGCGTTCATTTCAACCAGATATTCAGTGCCGGAACGGTTCTTGAATGAAAATTCCGTAGTGTCCTTGATGGCCCCGGAAGATTGGATCAAAGGAAAGAAAAAACGCGCCACCCGCTGCTTATCCTGACGGGCCACAAATTCTGTAAAAAGCATGCCGGTCAGGGCGTAGTTGTCAACGCCGCTGAGTTCAGCAAAGCTTTTATTGGCAAAGGCGATTCTTCCATTCTTCTGAATAAGAACAACCCCTTCTGTGATCATATCCAGCAGTGTTGCAGTATCAAATTGTTTTAAAGGGCTCATTTCTCCTCTGTGCAGAGATTTCAAAAATTAACACCAATTAACACGAACTAAGTATGTGGTTGGGTTTTCTGCAACATTTCAATCCACCTCTTTGGGTTCAGTAAGCAGTCTAATGCCCTGAAGAACCTGAAAGAAACGTTCTTTTGATAAGATGCCTATTTTTTCGGATAAATCGCTTTTGTTGACTGTAAAGATCTGAGAAATATTCACGACGCTTTTTTTGGGTAAGTTTGCCTCCCCCTTGTTCAAAGCTACGTTGCCAGGTGCACTGGCTCGTTTCATATTGGACGTGAGCGTGCAGACAACAACAGTGTTTATTCGGCTGCGATTGAACAGGTTGTTTTGAATGACGAGGTGGGGATGGCGGTATCCTGGCTCTGATCCATCAGGGGATTTGAAATCAATCCAAAAAATATCCCCCTGGTTGATCACCATTGATCTTTTACCATTCCATAGTGATTTGAATGCATCCTTGTAACCATGGATTCAGGGTCGGATGCATCTTTGTATGCCTCATTTATCTGTTTGAGAAGCGCCATATTGTTATGGCGTTGAAGAAATTCCCTGGCGGCAATTGCAAAAAGTCGGCTTCTGGAAACATGCATTTTTTTAGCGAGAACATCCATCTGTTCAAACACGGGTTTTTCAATTGATATGGCTGTCTTTACATTCGGCATGTATCGGCACCCCCAGTTAATACCTCCAGTTAATACCTGGAGTATAACTATTGGTATGATTATTGTCAATGTGCTTTCTTTTTTACTTCCAGAACTCCGGCACCACCAGAATAATGACGGTATAGATCTCCAGCCGTCCCAGCAGCATGCACCAGGCCAGCACCCACTTGGCCATGGCCGGCAGATGGGCAAAGTTTTCCGCCGGCCCCACGGTGCCGAAACCCGGTCCGATATTGCCAAGGCAGGACGCAACCGCCCCCAAAGCAGTGACAAGATCCAGGCCCATGGCAGCCAGAACAGCGCTGGCAGCCACAAACAAAAACATGTACAAGGCCAGAAATCCCATGATGGACCGGAGCACATCTTCCGAAACCACCATCCGGTTGAGTTTGACATGGCGGACATTTCTGGGGTGGATCAGCCGGAACAGTTCCCTGTAGGCAAACTTGAAACACACAATCAGCCGGGCGATTTTCATGCCGCCGCCGGTGGACCCGGCTGATGCCCCCATGAACATGCAGGCAAACAGAATCACCTGGCTCAGTCCCGGAAACAGCTCATAATCGGCTGTGGCATAGCCGGTGGTGGTGAGAATGGAAACCGCCTGAAATGAAGCGTAGCGAAAGGCCGCGGCAAAAGAGTCATGTATGCTGCCATAAAGATCCAGGGTGATGGCCAGGGTTAACACCAGGGCAAGGCCCAGAAATATTTTGCATTCCGTATCCCGAAAAAAGGCCAGGGGTTTTCCCCGGAGCATCTGAAAGTGCAGGGAAAAATTAATGCCTGCCAGGACCATGAACACCACAATCACATAGTCGAAATAGGCGCTGTCATAGTGGGCAATGGAGGTGTTTTTAGGGGAAAACCCGCCGGTGGGCATGGTGGTCAATGCATGGCAGATCGATTCAAAAACAGACATGCCGCCGATGGCCAGGAGAATAACCAGTAAAAGGGTCAGGCCGGTATACACCATCCACAGAATTTTGGCGGAATCACTCAGGCGCGGGGCCAGTTTGTCCGGCACCGGACTGGGCACCTCTGCCTTGTACAGCTGGATCCCGCCCACCCCCAAAAAAGGCAGGATGGCCAAAGACAGCACAATGATACCCATGCCCCCCAGCCACTGGATCAGGCTCCGCCAGAAAAGCAGACTGGGGGAAGCTGCCTCGATATTGGTCATTACCGAGGAGCCGGTAGTGGTGAATCCGGAAATGGATTCAAACACCGCATCGGTCACCGATGAAAACTCCGGGGAAAAATAAAAGGGCAGGGCACCGAACACCCCGATGGCGGTCCAGCTTAAGGCCACCACAGCCATGCCCTCTTTCTGGTTGATGAACGGGGCATCTTCATCCATATGCCGGGAAAGCAGTTTGAGCAGCAGTCCGGCAACAGCTGTGATCAGCATGGACCACATAAAAGAGACCCGGGCCCCGTCCTTGAAAAAAAGGCTTACCAGTAGCGGTGCTGCCATGATAAGGGACAGAACCAGCAGAAAGATACCGACAATGCCTGAGATATACCGCCACCGCATTTAGAAAAATTCCAGTTTCACGGTCAGCAGTTTTTCCATTTTTTTGACAGCATGCTTGACAGTGAACACGATGACCTGGTCTCCGGGGGATACCACACTGTCTCCTGTGGGAATGATGATGCTGCCGTTGCGGATGATGCACACCAGCAGTGCGCCTTTGGGCACAGCAATGTCTTTTAAGGGGCGGTTCGTGATGTCTGAGGTTTCCAGGGCGATGGCCTGGATAAACTCCCCGCGTTCCCCGAATATGGAGATATCGGACAATACCTTTCCCTGACGGACATTCTGGAGGATGGAACTGACCGCAGACAGCCGGGGGCTCACCACCTTTTCAATGCCGATGGTGGACAAAAAGGGATAATAACTGGATTTGCCGATGCGGGTCACCGTGTTTTCAACCCCCAGGTTCTTGGCCAGCAGCGAGACCAGGACATTGGTTTCATCATCATCGGTCACCGAGATCACCGCATCGATCTGGTTGAGGTTTTCTTCTAAAAACAGTTTCTGATCTGATCCGTCTCCATGGAGTACCACGGTTTTGTCCATCTGTTCCGCCAGTTCCAGACACCGGGCTTTGCTGGCTTCAATCAGTTTAGTCTTGATGCCCTCTTTTTCCATCTGTACGGCAAGCCGGGCGCCGATGCGGCCGCCTCCCACAATCAGCGCACTTTGAATCGGTTTGACCTTGATGCCGAAAATTTTCAGGGTATCGTTAATCTGGTCTGCGTGGCTCACAAAATACACCAGATCTTCCGGGAAAATACTGTCGTTTCCCCGGGGCACGATCACTTCGTTATTACGGATAATGGCGGCGATCAGGGGCCGGGTGTCACCGAACCGTTCCTGAAAGTCCTTCAGACACACACCTGCCATGACCGAGGCTGAATCAATGCGGATGCCGATATAACGGACCTTCCCGTCGGCAAAATCTCCGGCATCCAGTGCCTGGGGGATATCCACCAGCCTTCGGATGGTTTTGACCACCTCGATTTCCGGGTTGATGATGGTATCAATGTAAGGGATCTGATTTTTAAGGATTTCATGAAACGCATCAAAATCGGTGTTTCTGATGCGGGCCAGTTTTTTGGTGGACGGAGACAGCATATTGGTTACCAGGCAGGCGGTGAGGTTGATTTCATCACTGTCGGTGACGGCCAGCAGAATATCGGTTTCCTGGATCCCGGCCCGGGTCAGAATTGCAGGGCTGCTGCCGGAGCCTTCGATCACCTGGACGTCCAGGTCTTCAAACAGAACCCGGGCCAGGTCCGGGTTCTTTTCAATGACCACTACCTGTTTGTTTTCCGATGCCAGGCGGGAGGCAATGTTGTACCCGACCTCTCCGGCACCCACTATGATGATCTTCATATCTTTTCTCCGGCTATGATTTTTGGTCTGTGCATGGGAGGTTCAAGAGGGTATCCCATGCACAGAAAGCAGCTTGATCATTACAGGAGAATGGGCATGCCCAGCATCGGCCAGATCAGCAGCACAGCCAGTGCCGTCAGAGCCATGAGCAGAATGCTGGCCGGAATGCCGTAGCCGAAGAACTCCCCGCTGGTGAACTGTCCGGAGTTGTAGGCAATGGCATTGGGGGCTGCGCCTACCAGCAGCAGGAACGGCATGCCGGCCACCACCAGGGCTGAGAACACGATGACTTCGGCTGCAACACCCAGATAAGGCGCTACCACCAGGGCCACGGGAACAGAAATGGCAATGGCAGCCACATTCATGATAAAGTTGGTCATGAGCATCACAAAAAAGGAGATGGCCATGACAAACACAAACCAGTGGGCTTCGGTGAAAAACCCCAGCCAGTTGATGGCCAGCCATTCGGCGGCCCCGGTTTGCCACAGGCAGAACCCCATGCTCATGGCCCCGGCAAACAATAAGATAATGTTCCAAGGCACATCTTCCAGGTCCTTGATATCCAGGATGCCCACGATGAAAAAAAGGACGGTGGACACCAGCAGCACTGCAGCCTTGTTGAACGGTTTCAATGCCGGGATGAACGACTGCAAAGAAAGAAACAGGATCACACCGAAGATAATGATGGTAGCGATAATTTCATGGCGGGTGAACGGTCCCATTTCATTACTGAGATGCCGGGCTTTTTCCCGCAGCCCCGGAATAACCGCTTTTTCCGGTTTAAAAAACACCATGAAAAAGCCCCAGAGCGCAAACACCATGATCCAGCCAATGGGAAACATATAATAGGTCAGTTCGAAAAAAGTGACGGTCTTGTTGGTGATCTCTTCATAAAATCCCAGGGCAACGATACCCCGGGCCGCCCCCAGCAGGGTAATGATACTGCCGGCACCGGCCACGTAAGCCATGCCGATAAACAGCCCCTTGCCGAATCTGGTGGGCGCCTCTTCATCCGTGTACAGGGCATAGATGGACAGCAGCAAAGGATACATGGTGGCGGCCACGGCGGTATGGGCCATCACATGGGTGAGCAGGGCCGTGACCACAAAGCATCCCAGGTAGATCATGGAGGTGCGCTCTCCTACGATGATGAGCATTTTATAGGCCAGACGCTTGGTGATCCCCACCTTGGTGAACACCGTGCCGATCATCAAAGAGCCGAAAATAAACAATACCGACGGGTCCATGAAATCCTTGAACGCATCAGCAGCCGGCCGGATGAAAAACAGGGCCTGTACCACACCGATGGTCAGGCCGGTGACGCCGATGGGGACCACTTCAAGCACCCACCAGGTGC
>JAABTU010000117.1 GCA_011389715.1 Desulfotignum sp. | reverse complement strand
GAAACCTAACCAGATCCCTGATTCATTGTCAAGGAATAATTTGAATTTTATAAGGAATTTTTTTTCATTATTTCTGAATAATGAAGGATTGAGAGATTAAAAAATTATTTTATTAATAATTTTATGACAAAAACTTTATTTATTGTTTTCAAAAAACAGATTCCGGAAACAAGGCAAAAACGAACAAACCGCCGTAACCATACCCTCGCCCTACACAGTCGTTGCGCTGTAAAAAATTTCTTGACCTTGACAAACCATGTTTTTACAAATAGATAAACCTGTAAACAAAAAAGCAGTGGTATTTCATGTTCAGTGACCAAAAACAGTATATGCACTTTATGCAGATCACATCCGATCTTGTCTGCCTTGCGCTGACATATCTGCTTTTTGTCCCTTTGATCACCATTGCCGTCACCAAAGCCAGTCTCATGGCATCGATTTTACAAGGACCCGTTGAGAAACCATTGTTCTATGACTCACTGGCATATCTTGGATTGTCCTTTTTTTATGTTTTTATTCCGGTGGGCATTTTTTCACTGCTCAGACAATACAAAGATTCGGCACGGCTTTCCTTCCAAAAAGCATGTATCCAATCACTCGCTTTGAGTGTCATCGCCGGCCTGTTATTGACGTTTCCGTTAACTGATTTTGATGTTTCAATCATAAACAAATCGATTATCATCATTGCTTCCAGCGGAATTTTGTTCATATCGTTTGTGTTGAATCGTCAGTTTCTCATATACCTGGTATCAAAAAGCGATACCCATGAAAATATTATCAAACATTTGTTGATAATAGGGACAGACAGGCAATCCAAATCCTTGTGTACCCACGTTGTAGCCAATCCTGAATCCGGCCTCCGGGTGACAGGGTTTCTTACCCGGAATAAAAAAGAGGTAAACAAAAAACTTTCAGAAAGACGGGTTCTGGGTGAAATCAGACAATTCATCTGGATTCTCCATCAGCATCATATCGACTGTGTGGTTTACGCGCAGGAAAACGAACATGACGAGGATTTGTCTTATGTGTTGAACAACTGCGCAATCATGGGCATTGATTTTGCCACAGTTAGGCATAAACGCATTGAAGAGGTCCAAAATGATACTCTTTCAGCCAGGAAAATGACTGAACATGTCGGGGACTTCCATCTATCTATGTATAAATTTGTTCATTATCGTTCCAGGGCTTTGTTCCTTAAACGCGTTTTTGATTTCTGTGCCTCTCTGGGAATTATCATCGCCTGCACCCCCATATGGATTGTCGTGCCCATCTTGATCAAACGGTCTTCACCCGGGCCGGTGTTTTACAAACAGATCCGTGTCGGCAAACATGGCAAACGGTTTGGTTTGCTGAAATTCCGATCCATGATTGAAAATGCCGAACAAATGCAGAATGAACTGAGACACCTCAATGAGATGGACGGGCCGGCCTTTAAGATCAAAAAGGATCCCAGATTGACATTGATCGGTCGACAGTTGCGACAGTTCAGCCTTGATGAACTGCCCCAGCTATTCAATGTATTCCGTGGAGACATCTCTCTGATCGGTCCCCGTCCGGCCACTGAGGAAGAGGTCGCCCAATATTCTCCGCTATATCGAAAACGGCTGTCAGTGACCCAGGGCATCACCTGCATCTGGCAGGTCAGCGGCAGGAACGATATCAATTTTGACGAATGGATGAAACTCGATCTGATTTATATCAGCAACCGATCCACTGCTCAGGATATAAAAATTCTGCTCAGAACCATTCCGGCGGTTATATTAAAAAAAGGGGCCTATTGATCCCGGGTTGGATTTTGTGCATGATTCGAAAAAAAAGGGACTGCATCGGCCTGAAGGGTAATAAAATGATAAAAAAGTATGTAACAAAACTGCTGGGTATCAAACAAGTTGATGAACCGGACTTATACAAGAAAGGTATTCACCATTACAACCAACTGGAATATGAAAAAGCCATCTTTTGTTTTGAGAAAATACTTGCAGAGAAACCCGCGCATAGATCCCTTGAATACAAGCTGGCAAAATTTTATTGCAGCCGGGCAAATATCAATGTAGGCGTTACATATTTTGCTGTACATAACAACGAAATGGCATTGATTCACTTTAAAAAGGCACTGGAATTCAATCCCGAGGATACGGATTTGAACTATTTTTTGGGCATCTGCCAGAACAATGTCGGGGATTATAAAGGAGCCATGGCCTCTTTTGGCAGAATCCTGGAGATTGAACCCTGGAACATCCCCACAAAACTCAAAATGGCCGTCACTTTCTACAATCTCAACATGTGGGAGAATGCCCAGGAAATTTATAGCGGCATACTGGAAAAAAATCCCGGTTTTGCCGATGTACACTATCATCTGGGGTTGTGTTTTTTGAGCCAGGGAAAAACAAAGCAGGCAGCGGAATCATTTTCCTCGGCCCTTGAAATCAATCCTGACTACATCGATGCCAGACTGAAACTGGGTGTCACACTGATCTGTCTGAAACAATTCGATGACGCACTGAACCATTTGGATACCATTCTTCAGAAACATCCCGGCTATGCCGATGTATATTACTTCATTGGCATCATCAAAGACAAATTTGATGATAAAAAACAAGCGCTTGCGTTTTTCAATCAGGCACTCGAGATCAGCCCCGGATACAAGAATGCCCTGGTCAAACAGATACTCACCTCTTATCAGCTCGGCGAAACCCGGACCGCTGAAAAAAAGCTGACCAAAGCACTTGCAGACAATCCGAACGACAAGCGTTTGATAGCCATCCAGAAAAATCTTCCAATATTTTTATCTGACCCGCACACACCAGCGTTGATGAAAGATGAATCTATTTTCAAGGAACTGCGCAACGAATTTCATGAAGACCTGGATATTCTGCCCAGCTTCAGTGAAATCATCAAAATGTTCAGCAGCTCGCGCCTGACCAGAGATGATCCCGGCATCCCCAATTTCCTGATCCCGTTCATCAGGGAACAGATCAAGACCACCCCCCACTATCCGGATCTTCACAATAGTTTAGGCCAGCAGCTTTGGCTGTTAAACAAACTCGATGATGCGGAAAATGCCTTTGTACGGGCGCTTGAATTGAATCCCGATTATATTGACGCCCGGATCAATCTGATGAAAACCCTTTTTTCAAACAAAAAATTGGACACGGCCCTTGACCATGGCCGGCGGCTCGCTGCAAAAAACATTCCCTTTCCAGATGTGTATTATACCATGGCCCAGGCGTTTCTTGAGCTGAACAAACATGAGGATGCCCTGATCAACATCAACCGGGTGCTGAAACTTCGCCCGGATCTGCCCAAAGCCCTTTTACTGAAAGCCCGGATCTATGAAGCCAATGGAAGTTACAGCCATGCTGTAGACTGTCTTGAAAAATTCATTGAAGAGGGCACGGCATCCACGCACCAGCTGGAAACAGCCCGGCAGTCCCTGGAAAAGCTGAAAAGCAGATAGATTCAACCCGCATCATTCTGCTTGAAATTTGAAGAACGATCTATTAAGATCATTAGTGCTTTGGCAAGACTTTTGCCATAAATCCAATAAATTATCAATCGACTTCATTGTAACTGAAGGGGCGGAGCTATATCATTTGTCTGAAACGACACCCTCTTGATATGAGCGGCAGTTCCAAAAATATTATCGATAAACAGATGACTTTCGATCCTTTTTCGCTGTCACATTTTCAGCAGTTTATGGTTCACAATTCCCTGAATGCCAAAGAAGGGACTGGATGCTGTGTATGCCAGATCATCATGACCCTGGACTGCGATATCGACATAAAATGCTTTCAACAGGCATGGCTTGAAACGCTCCTGCAATATGAGCAGCTGGGGCTTTGTTTCCTGGAAAAAGGGAACCGACTGCTTCAATATACCACCACATCAACTGAAATCCATGTGGAATACCATGACTGGTCTGCCACAAAAACAAATGAAGAATTAATTGACACATACCTGAGGGCTGATCGCCAGCTGGGCTTTTCACTTTTCAAACCACCCCTGTTCAGGCTGACCCTTTTCAAGTTGTCAACCCACAGACACATATTTTTGTTCAGTTATCACAATGTGATTGCCGATTATACCTCTGTCAGTTCAATCTTACGCTCTTTTTTCACCCATTACCTATATCCTGATTCATCTGTCTCATCTCCATGCCGTTTTCGCAGGCAGGTCCAAGCATTGTCCAATTGGAAAAACCATCCGGAAGCTGCCCTTTTCTGGAAATCATACCTCGAACAATCCAACTCGCCATCAACCCTGCCGATTCCTGAAAACAAAAAGACGCCCGACAGAGACAAACGAAGCCCCAAGGCTTTAACCCTGACATCCGCAGCCTTTACACAGAAATTTAACATAAAGATCACCCAGGATCTGACATCCATCTGTCTTGCAATGGACACGGAACTGGAAACCTTTCTTTTTGCCGCCTGGATCGTGGTGCTGAGTCATTATACCGGCAGCGTGGATTTACTGACAGGGGTTATCCGGCCCATCAGTGAGGGTGCAGCCCCAATGGACGAAAATGGATGCCCTCCTCAGCGCAACATCCTGCCGACACGGATTTCAATTCATCCGGAAGAACGGTTTTCCCAGGTACTGAACCGGATCAAAACCCATTGGCAGCGCATCCGTCAGTTTGGTCACTGCACAATGATGGACATCCACTCATGGGCAGGACTGGACCCGAAAAACTGCTGGCGTTACACCCTTTTCTCGTTTGTTTCTTCCGATGTAAAGTCAGGTGTTGGTAAGGTTTTCAAGGAAATGGGGGGATCCAATCTGACCTTTGTTGAGTGGGTTCCGGGTCCTTTGTACCTGGCTGTCTGCGGCACGGCCTCACTGTCAGCCACTTTGAAGTATGACCGGCGACTTTACAGCCATCAGCGGATCGAGACCCTGGTGGCCCATTTTATTCAAGTATTGAGTGTCGCGGCCCGGGGCAATGATCCAGTCCTCAAAAACATTCCTGTCTCAAAACCCCAGCCCCCCCCTGATATCTCGAATGACAGACTTTACGATGGCCACATGACAAAACCCGGCAGCCTGATTCATCACCTGATAGATATACAGGCGGCTGCTGAAAAAGACACCCCGGCTGTCCTGGATACCCGTCATACCATCAGCTACAGCGAACTGACTTCACAAGGAGATCAGATTGCTTTTCACCTGAACACGTTGGGCAGCGGACCGGGCAAACGGATTCTGATGCTTGTGGCGCCGGGCATAGAGGCGGCTTACTGCTTGCTGGGAATCTTGAAATCCGGCAGCATCGGCATTCCCTGCCCCCCGCCTTCCAACGCGTGGCAACCGATCAGAAAAGTCATAGAACTTACATCCCCGGATGTCATTATCACGCAACTTCGCTACCGTGAGGAACTCCAGGATATTTATGGCAGAAACCTTCCGCCTGTATTTTTTCTGGATGATCACAAAGGTGAACGGGTAAGCCCGGATCTTGTTGGTACACAACAAAATCCAGCATCAGAAAATACAGCTGTCATGGTTTACAGTGAAAAAGATCCCGGCAGACCCAACGTGATTGAAATTTCCCACAGCGCCCTGCTGGCACATATCTATTCCATGAGCGATGTATTCCATTTTCAACCTGGAGACAGGATACTGACACTGGATTTTCCTGACATGGGAATGCTGGCAAGTGACATACTTATATCTCTTTTCAACGGAACGGGAATTGCCATTCCCCCTGCAGAAACAGCTGTCTCTGCTCAAGCCATCATGACCCTTTGCAGACAGATGGAAGTCACGGTTCTGCAATTGAACCCATCCTTGCTTCAACACATGGCGGAACAGGCAGAGCCCATTGATTTTTCAAAAAATCTTCGCCTCATTATC
>JAABTU010000116.1 GCA_011389715.1 Desulfotignum sp. | reverse complement strand
ATCGGCTTTCCCTTGCCGGGCACAGATGTAAAAATTGTTGCCCTGGACGACAGCACCAGAGAACTGCCCAGAGGAGAAGACGGGGAACTGGCCATCTGCGGTCCCCAGGTCATGAAAGGATACTGGAAAAGACCGGATGCCAATGAAGAGGTCTTTGTGAACATTGACGGCAAGCGCTATTTTCTCACAGGCGATATCGGCAACATCGACAAAGACGGGTACATCACCATCACGGACCGCAAAAAAGATATGATCATTGTGGGCGGGTTCAATGTATACCCCAGGGAAGTGGAAGATATTCTCTACACCCATCCCAAGGTGGAACTGGTGGCAGTGGTGGGGGTACCTGATGAGAAAAGCGGGGAAAAAGTCAAAGCGTTCATCAAGTGCAAACAGGGACAGACCGCCACAAAAGAGGAGATCGATGTCTTTTGCAAGGAAAACATGGCCGGATACAAGCGGCCCAGGTATATTGAATTCAGAGAGGAAATCCCTGTGTCCAATGTGGGCAAGGTGCTGCGCCGGGTGCTGCGGGACGAAGAGGTCAGCGGGTAATGATGTGGACTGCCTCTGCTGCCAGGGTCAGTCCGAATATGCCGGGTATCCAGGGGACCGTGCCGATGGCCGGCCGTTTGCGGCCATGGCCGGTTCCTTTTTCCGGGTCGTCAAACGGCCCGTCAGACGTCTGACAGATCTCCGGGTCAGATGACGGGACCGGTTTTTCAAGGGAATACACGCAGCTGATACCGGTGAACACCCCCCGGCGGTGCAGCCGCCGGCGCACCACCCGGGCCAGGGGGCAGATACTGGTATCAGCAATATCCCCGGTTCTGATCAAGGACACATCCATCCGGCCCCCGGCCCCCATGGAAGAGACCACCTTCAGGTCCATCTGCCTGGCGGCAACCAGCAGGTTGACCTTGGAATTAAGACCGTCAATGGCATCCACCACCACATCCAGGTCCGGCGACAACAGACCGGCAAGGGTGTCTGCATTGACAAAGGTGTCACAAATTTCCACATCACAGGCGGGATTGATGTCCAGCACCCGGGATCCGGCAATCTTTGCCTTTTTCTGCCCCAGCGTGGAGTGCAGGGCAAAAAGCTGCCGGTTGATATTGGAGATATCCACCCGGTCAAAATCCACCAGCCGCAGATACCCCACCCCGGATCTTGCCAGGGCCTCCGCAGCATAGGACCCCACCGCTCCCAAACCGAACACCGCAACCCTGGATTGGCCCAGTTTTTCCACGGCATCTTTGCCCATCAGGCGGATGGTTCTGTCAAACTGGTTCAGATTTGTCATCAACACCTCCGACCGGAAGAATCTGTCGGGATGATCGGGGCAAATATCTCCAGGGCATTGGCATAGGCTTGGCGAACAAAATCCGGGACCGGTACACCGGCCCGGGCCGCAGCGATCTGTGCGATGGCCGGCAGATTTTTGGGTTCATTGAGGCCATGCGGGTCCGGGTCCGACACACTGGGATAGATATCCGGGGTATCGGTTTCCAGCAGGATCCGATCCCCGGGCACCGCTTTCAGGGCTTTCACCACCTTTTTTGCCCCGGGCCGGGTCACGGAACCGGAAAAAGAGATATACAGGTTGTACCGCAGCAGCAGTTTCACCATATCCGCTGATCCGGAAAAAGAATGCACCAAACCCGGGGTTTTCAAGGGGCCTGTTTTTTTCAGCAGCCGGACAAACGGGTCCCAGGCCTTCCGGATGTGTATGTTGACAGGCCTTTCCAGGTCCCGGGCCAAAGACAGGTGACCGGTAAACACCTCCATCTGAAGGTCTCTGTCTGCGTTTTTATCCATGAAATCCAGCCCGGTTTCCCCGATGCCGCAGACTTCGGTTGCCACCCGGTCTCCCAGCACCTGCTGCCAGCCGGGTGACAGAGAATCCAGGAACCAGGGATGGATGCCGTAACAAGGGACAATTGCCAGGTATTGACGGGCCAGTGTTGCGGTGGGCCCAAAATTTTCTTCCATTGTGGCGCAGGTCACCATACAGGTCACCCCGGTAGCTGCGGCCCGTTGCACAATACCGGGAACATCCTGTGCAATCCTGTGATCATGCAGATGACAATGGGCATCCACATACTGCAGGATTTGTTCAGATGATTCAGATGCCATGGTCAGGTGCTTTTCCCAAGAATTATTTCACATATATCAGCCACGGTCTGCAGGGCTTTCTTTATGTCCCATTGGTTTTTATTCCTTTCTCCTACCCGGTTGGAGGCAGCCCGGATCTCCACCATGGGTATCTGGTACAGGGCTGCCACATGGGCTGCGGCAGCCCCTTCCATGGATTCCATCACCGGCGAAAACGCCTGTGACAGGGCAGCGGCTTTTTCATAAGAACCGGTAATGGCTGATACCGTGATAAAAGGTCCCTGGATCACCCTGCAGCCCAGGGACCGGGCCAGCAGATCTGTGCTGGATCCTGCCAGATCCGGGTCCAGCGTATAAACACCCTGCCTGGTCATTTTCTGTCCGGCAACCAGATCAAAGGGCAGCGGATCCAGCGGTATCTGATAACCACACGCACAAGAATGAGGATCCGGATCGGACAGGGGATCTGCTCCCTTGAGATGGCCCCTGGTAATTTTGGAAGCTGTGTCATCCGGACGGCTTTGCATGTTTGTTGAATCTGTGTCAGCTGTCAGGTTTGTGCCTGACCGGCAGGTATCCACCCCTGCATGAATATAGGTATCTGTGACAGCCACTGCAGCATCCCCCAGGTGCAGGCCGAAGCTGTCAAACATTCCGGCAATGCCCGTATGAAGGATGAATTCAGGCTGAAACCGTTCCAGGCAGGCGGTAAGAACCCGGGCTGCATTAAATACCCCCGGCCCGGATAGGACCAGGTCCCAGGATTGATCCGGACTGGAAAACACCGTAAGGCCGTTGTCGGATCTGCCTGTATACCCTGCCGGGTTCCGGTCAAAAAATGCCGCCATTTCCATCCGGGTGGCACAGAGAATCAGAACCTGGCCGGCCATGGCATCACGATGAGAGATGGTGGTGAAGGGCTGACAGGGCCATGTGGTACCCGAAATGCCCAAACCCGGTGATCTGGCCTGTCACGATATCTGACAGCAGGGTTGTATGGCGGAAAGATTCTCTTTGGTAGATATTGGACAGATGCACTTCCACCTTGGGGCAGGAAAGCATCACCAGGGCATCTCTCAAAACAACGCTGGTATGGGTCAGCCCCCCCGGGTTGATGATCACCCCGGCAGGTGGCTGGTCAACCATCTGGTGAATATGATCCACCAGGGCCCCTTCGTGATTGGACTGGAAAAAATAAAGAGACAGCCGCAGGGGTTCTGCTGCGGCTGTCAGTTCCCGGTTTATCTGTTCCAGGGTGTGGGAGCCGTAAATACCCGGCTCCCGTTTTCCCAGCATGTTCAGGTTGGGACCGTTAATGACAAAAATATCAGGCATTGGCAGCCGCCGTGAATCCCAGGTCAAACGCCTTGAGATTCACATCCAGAAAGGCCGGTTTGACCCGGCTTTTGACAGCCTCTTCCACAACCTTCCGGTCAAACCCCAGAGCCCCGGTCTGGACCAGGGCACCCAGGAGCACGATATTGACACTCATGGGGCTGCCCGCTTCCTTTGCCAGGGCCATGGCATCAATGGCCACCAGTCCGGCGGTCTTGGCTGTGATCAGTTTTTTGATCTCCTCCACATCCGGGTAGGTTCCCATGCCCACGGACACGGTAAAGGGCGGGACAGGGGCTGTATTGGTGATGACCTGGGTGTTTTTGCCGCACCGCTTGATGGCCCGCAGGGTTTCAGCCGGTTCAAACCCCAGAAGGATGTCGGCCTCACCGTCTGAAATAATGGAACTTTCAGCTTCGCCGAAAACAATGGCGGATTCCACCACGCCCCCCCGCTGGGCCATGCCGTGAATTTCACTCATGCGCACCGGTACCCCGGCAATCAAGGCGGCCTCACCAAGCACCTTGGATGCCAGAAGATTGCCTTGTCCGCCGACTGCTACGATGATTAGTCTGGTTGTTTCCATATATGCAAATCCTTGTGTTGAAGTTATTTTTTCAGGGGTCTGATGGCGTTTTCAGGGCAGATCTGGGCGCATACAGCACAGCCCACACAGGTGTCAGGATCAATGGCCACCCGGTTGCTGCCATCCAGGTAAAAGGAAGGGCAGGCAATGGTGGTGATGCAGTCCCTGTGGTCCACACATTTATCTGATACCACGAAAGGCCTGGGAGTCAGCTTTTTCAGGCTTTTGGCATACAGGGCGCAGGGCTCCTGGGAAATGATTACGGACACCCCTTTGAATGCCAGGGCCTCTTTGATGGTATCTATGCTTTTTTTCACTTTAAAAGGCTTGATCACAGACACATGCCCGACCCCGAGCGCCCGCACCAGTTTTTCAATATTGATGCGGCCATGCCCTGACAGGCCGAAAAGTTCCATATCCACCCCCGGGTGGGGCTGGTGCCCTGTCATAGCGGTGATATCGTTCTCAAGGATGACCAGGGTGAAGTTGTGGTTGTTGAACACGGCATTCACCAGTCCGGTGATCCCGGAATGGAAAAAAGTGGAATCGCCGATAAAGGAGACCACCTTCTGATCCGTGGCTTTGCTGAATCCGCAGGCGGAACTTACCGATGATCCCATGCAGATGACAAAATCACCAGTGCTCAAAGGCGGTAAAAATCCCAAAGTGTAGCAGCCGATGTCTGTGGGACAGATCACATCCATCTCTTTGGCTGCCTGCTTGATCTCATAAAATGTGGCCCTGTGGGAACACCCGGAACACAGATTCGGGGGCCGCATGGGAATTCCCGGCACATCCGAGGTATCCACAGCAGTCTTGGGGGTATAGGCAATATTGAAGAAGGCAGCCATTTTTTCCCTGACCATGGCCGGGTCATATTCAAACAGCCGGGAAAACAGGTCTTGGGATTTGCCCTTGATGGGAATGGTGATCCCCTGTTCCTGGGCAAAGGCCTTGACCGCCTCTTCCATGAAAGGTTCTCCTTCTTCCACCACCAGCACCCTTTCACATCCTGCAACAAAATCCTTGATCAGCTTCTCCGGCATGGGATTGGAAAATCCCATGCGCAGGATTTTCGCCCGGCCCTCAAGTTTCAAGTCCTTTATTGCATCAGCTGCATAGTGAAAACTGACTCCATTGGCAATGATCCCCAAAGGACCGTCTCCCTGGATAAAATTAAATGCAGATGTCTCAGACAACTGCGCAGCATCTTTCAGTTTTTCCAGCAGCTTGACATGCAGGCCCCGGGAAACTGCAGGTACGGTGACACAGCGATGGGGATCACGGACAAAGCGGCCCTTTGTCATGCGGGGGGAAATCTTTCCAAAGGTAACAAATGCATTGGAATGGTTGATTCTTGTGGTGGTACGCAGCAGTACCGGCTGTTTCATGGATTCGGACAGGTCGAAAGCAGCCTTGATCATCTCCTTGGCTTCGGCCACGGACGAGGGTTCCAGCATGGGCAGGCCCCCGAACTTGGCATAATACCGGTTGTCCTGTTCATTCTGACTGGAAAACATGGCAGGATCATCTGCACTGAGAATAACCATACCGGCGGTCACCCCCACATAGGCCAGGGTCATCAACGGATCCGCCGCCACATTGAGCCCCACATGCTTCATCATGCAAAACGTGCGAAGACCGGAGTTGGCAGCGGCTGCCGCCACTTCCAGGGCCACCTTTTCATTGGTGCTGTACTCAAAATAGAGGTCTGATTCCCGGGACATCTGGAAAAGGTTCAAAGAGATTTCAGATGAAGGGGTTCCAGGATAGGTGGTGGCAAAAGCCACCCCGGCTTCCACAGCCCCCCTTGCAATGGCTTCGTTTCCCAGGAGCATGATTTTCTCGCCCGGGCTGTCCTGTAAAAGTT
>JAABTU010000115.1 GCA_011389715.1 Desulfotignum sp. | reverse complement strand
AGCACCGGGCCAGGGGTTTAAAAGCAGATAATCCCGCGTGGCCCTGGCTGATTCCATGGATCCGCTCAAGGCCACCAGCACGTTTTTGACAGGGCGGTACTTTTCCGCCACCGCCAGAATAGGACGGACCCCCTGGCGCAGCAGTTTGATGATGGCTTTGTCCGGGTCGGTGACAAATCCGTATTCAAATATGCTGCGGAGCCCGAAAATGGTCAGGTCATTGAAGCGGTCTTCATCGATCATGGCCTCAAAGGTATCCCCCTGCTCATACTGAATCCGGCGGCACACCACCTGCTGGTTGCTGCAGTGCTCCTTGAAAACGGCGATGGCCTGCTCCGTGCCTTCTTTGGTTACCTGGATTTTTTTTTCGCGCATGCGCTGGGCATAGGCTCCAGCTCCGGCAGGCACAGGACCCACATTCTCCAGTTTTTTGGTGTTCACAATGGTGACACCGGTGAGCTGTGCCTGGTGCAAGTCTCCCAGTTCCGTGGCCCACTGTGTGGCGGCTTGGGTAAATGGTGTTCCGCCCAGCCCGACAAGTATCCGCTTGATCATCTGTTGGCATCTCCCTTGCTGATTGTGTTGTTGTTACTCTTTTTAAGCCATGTGCCCGCTGTTTTGTCAAGCAAAACAGACCGTTTTGGTTTACAGAATTCGAGCAAGCCCCCGGACGAGCCCGGTGACGGTGCCGGCTTTTTCTGCCGCCAGCAGGGTGCCGTTTACATATGCCTGTGCTTTGGTACCTGAATCATGGCGAATGGTGAGACGTTCATCATCGTGCCCGAAAATAATTTCCGTGGACAGCACAAATCCGGGAACGCGCAGGGAATGGACCTGGGATCCGTCCAGGGATGCACCCCGGACCCCGTCAGGACCCTGGATCTGATCCGGTGGTACCTCCCAGGTCGGGGTGTTGACCTCACCTAACCGGAAGGCCAGTTCCCGGGCGGTTCCGGAGGGTGCATCCGGTTTGCCCGCACCGGCATAATCCAGGATTTCCCACTGGGAGAACGCTTTGGCGGCCTGCAGGGCCAGCCGCTGCATCCACATGGCTGACAGAGAAAAATTGCCGGACGCGATGACCCCCACGCCATGCTGCCGGGCCAGGGCATCGATTCTCTGGTATTGGTCACTGGTCAGGCCAGAAGTGCCGATGACCACGTGGACCTTGTTTTTGACTGCGGTTGTCACATGGTCAAAGGCGGCATCCGGGTGGGTGTAGTCAATGAGTACGTCAATGCCGCTGCCTGCCAGGGCATCTGCCACGGTTTTTGAAACAACCACACCCGGAAACCCCAGATTCAGCACCTCACCGATAGGTTTTCCCGCGGCATTGCGTGCCACTGCCGCTGCGAGGATGAATGTTTCAGAAGTATCCGGCTGATAAAAGGCGCGGATCAGCTCTTTTCCCACCCAGCCTGTGGCACCTGCCACACAAATGCGGATTGTCATGATGACCACCCTCCTTTTTTTCTGTTGATGACTGCTGCCGGTTCCGGTTTGCCGTGTCTGGTGTCGAATCCCGGCATCAAGCCCTGGTGTCCTTTACCGGTGTGCTGTTCAGCCTACCAGACACAAAGAAGCAGTGCAATTGAAATCTGGACAGATTCGGGATCAAAAGCGTTTTTCTGCAAGCTTTCTGCGCTGGTTTTCCGTCCAGTCGATGCGGCTCATGAGGCCCTGGAGTATCCGGACATCCCGGGGGGTCAGGCCGGCATCCCCGAACAGGCGGCGGAAGGTCCGCAGCAGGTGATCCGGGTTCTGGGGGTCCAGAAAATCGATGTCCAGCAGGGTTTGGCGCATGTGGGTGAAAAGGGCTTCGATCTCTTGCCCGGATGCCGGCTGTTTGGGGGCAGGATCGTGAAACGTGCCGGTGAGATCGGATGCAAGAGAAACTTCATACAAAAGCACTGCCAGGGCATGGCTCAGGTTCATGGAGGGATAGGCATCATGGGTGGGGATGGTGACAAAGTGCTGGCACAAATCCAGGTCCCGGGTTTCCAGGCCGGTGTCTTCTCTGCCCAGCAGCAGGGCGCAGCTGACATCCGGGCCGGATTCACTGATCTGCCGGGCTGTTGTGGCCGGGGTCAGAAAATTTTTGCGGTATTTGCCGAACCTGCGGGTGGTGCCGAAGGTGAGATGGATGTCGGCCAAAGCGGTTTGCAGATCCGGATAAACTTTTGCGTTTTCCAGAATCTCCACCGTGCCCAGGGCCATCTTCCGGGCTTCCAGGGACCGGAAATCCGTGCAGGGGTTCACCAGCCGCAGCCGGTTGACCCCGAAGTTCATCATCACCCGGCACACTGAACCGATATTCAAAGGCCCCTGGGGTTCTTTCAGCACAATGACCAGGTTTGGATCATTCATTTCATTTCCAGCATCCGGGGAACCGGCCATTGGGTGTCAAATCCCATCTCTTCCAGCAGGCGGATGCCGGCATCCACATGTTTCCCTGCCTGGGCAACCCCGTGGGAATCATCGCCAGGCACCATGGGGATCTGACGGGAGCGGATCTTTTCCAGAATGGACTTTGCCGGATAGGGCTCTGCCTCCCCCCGGGCCAGGGGTCGCAGGTTCAGGTCCATGACCAGGTTCAGGTCTTTGATCAGATCCAGGTTCCGGTCGATCTTTCGGGCGATCTCCGGCTGCAGCACCTGGGCGGTGTAATCAGGGTCATGGATGCGGACCAGGTCAAAATGGCCCACCACAAAAGGCCGAACCGCCTGGATCATCTCAAACTGCCGGTCAAAATAAGCCATGTACAGATCTTCGACAGACCCGCAGGCCCTGACCGCAGTCCCATAGGTTTTCAAAGAATAATCAAAGCAGATGTCTGCCACATGGTGCACCGATCCCACCAGGTAATCAGGGGAAAATTCAGCAACAAGATTCCGGACATGGGGCAGATACCCGGTAAAGGCTTCAGTTTCCATGCCGGCAAAGATACGGATCCGGTGCGACAGATCCGCTTTCAGTTGTTTGACCGTTGTAAAATACCGGGCAAACCGCTGATAAATATCGTCCACGGCCAGGCCCTGCGCAATCTCTTCGGGATACAGAAATCTTGAGTGCTTCGGCGGGATATGCTCGGTGATCCCCACCTGCCTGAACCCCATTTGAATATACTGTTCGATGATATCGGCCAGCCGGTCTTCGGCATGGCAGCAGAATTCACCGGAATGTCCGCCGTGAAGGGATATGGGGCCCGAAAGTGTCATGGACCGGTTTGTACCATTAAATGCAGCCAATGAAAAGGGTTTTCACATTAGTACAAAAATCCGAAGATCCACAGGGGTATTTTGGCCCGCATTCCATGTTCGATACCGTCAACCGCCAAATAAGAATCCGGCAAATCTTTGATCTGCTTAAAGGTTTTGCCTTTACCGCCGACTTCAAAAATAAGGGAACCATCCACCTGAAAATCACCTTTGGACGGAATCGTGATATTGTGATTTTCCCGGACCATGCAGATAAAAAACAATTCCCTGAGTGTACCTGGATTGACCTGCTGCGGATCACAGATAGCAAACGCCTGGTTGGGGTTGTTCAGATAGATCTTTTCCGGTTTTTCCAGGCCCCGGATACTTTTATTTGCCTTTTGCAGGCAGGTAATGGCCTTGCCGTCATCAAGATGAACCAGGTAGGTTTTCAATGTTCTTTCATCGCCGATATCGATGATCTGTTTCAACCGCTTCATGTCCGGTGTGAAGGGTGCGGATCTGGCAATGGCGGCAAGCAGCTGTTTCAATTTCTGGATGCCGGCACCGGACAGTCCGGGGTGAATGGCCGGAAGATCGCTTTCTATTGTGGTATGCAAGCCCTGTTCAAGGGTGCAAAAATAGGTATATTCCTCCGGATGTTCCAGAAAGTAAGGAAAATAACCATATCTCAAATATTGTTCAAATACCGGCAGTATTTTCAAGCCTTGGTTTTCCAGTTTTCTTGTGATCTCAAGACTGTGCCTGTCATGATTTTCAAGAATGGCTGCCATATCAATGGCCGGAAGATTAATCTGATATTTCAACGCGATAAACTCCCGCAGCGACAGGCCGGTCATCTGATAGGTCACAGCCCTGCGGCTCAGATCATGACTGCCTTTATGGATTCCCAAGGCTGAACTGCCGGATACGATCAGCTTGAGATCCGGAAATGAATCATACATGCTTTTGAGTTCACCTGACCAGCCCGGATATTTGTGGATTTCATCCAGACACAGCAGCTGTCCACCATACTGCACAAATTCCTGTGCAGTTTCATACAAGGAACGGCCCACCATCTGAAAATGGTCCACAGGCACATACAGGGCGGTTGTGTTCAGTATATCATCGTCAATAAATGCATGGATATACTGAATCATTGCCGTGGTTTTTCCCACACCCCGCTGACCGGAAATCATGGAAAACCGGTTTTCAAGGCGGTGCTTTGATAGAAAATACCGTTTGAACGGACGGTTGAACGTGCGCAGGATGGTGCGGTGGTGATTGACCAGTGCTTCAATCATCATACCTCCACTTTATTAGTATTTTAATCCTATTGTAAATTAAAAATATTAGTATTGCAATCCTATTTCAGCGAAATGGGGTTTCACACCGCACATGCCCGTGAGGGTCAGGGCGATTTTCCGGGTCCGAGGGCCGTTGTCATGATTGATCACCACAACCTGCTGCCAGGTACCGGTGGCAAGGGCACCATCTCTGACCGGCACACTCAGACAAGGTCCCAGCAGCGCGGCCTGGACATGACTGTGCCCGTTGCCGTCATGCCAGGCCTGCTCATGGGCATATTCCTGATCCGGCGGTGCCAGGGCAGTGATGGCCCGTTTGAGGTCCGCCACCACACCGGGTTCATGTTCGATGGTGGTCAAAGACCCGGTGGACCCGATGACAAACAGGTGTACCACCCCGTTCAAAACCCCGCTGGATGTGACAAACCCGCGCAGTTCCGGGGTGATATCCCGGATATCCGGACCGGTCTTCAGATCCGCTGTGATGGTATGGCAAATGGTTTTGAATTCAGACATAGCTTAAACCTTATGATGAATTATATTGGTCCAGGACGATCACAAGTCATCCCCAAATTTTTTGTCACAAGTATTCCATTCCCACTTATCCCAGGTCCTGAGTCCCCATTTAGGAAATTTGGCAATGCTTCCATTTTTCCTAAATGGTTATATATCGTCTTCCGGCAGACCCAATCTGTGCCGAAAAGTCAGGTAATACTGTGGTTCTCCAGAGCTGTGGTCCAGATGGCGGCCATCTCTTCGCTGAACAGATAAAAATATATTGTCAACTGTTCATATCCCGGCCGTGTGCACACGGATACTGCAATCCGGGCCGCCTCTTTGGGGGGATACCCGTAAACGCCGCAGGAAATGGCCGGAAATGCAATGGACCGGCACCCATGGGACACGGCCAGATCCAGACTGTTCTGATAGGCTGATGCCAGCAGCCTGTCAGCGGGCCGGTCAACCCCGTACCTCGGTCCCACCGCATGAATGACATATTTCGCTTTCAGGTTTCCGGCCTCAGTAATCCGGGCCTCACCGGTAGGGCAACGGAAACCGCTTTCCGCCGGAATTTTTTTGCATACGTCAAACAGTTTCGGGCCGGCCGCCCGGTGAATAGCACCATCCACTCCGCCGCCCCCCAGCATCCGGGAGTTGGCGGCATTAACGATGGCATCGACTTGAGCCGTGGTGATATCCCCCTGAACAATCTTTATGGTATCCATATTTTTCTCTCTGATGCCCCTTTTTTTATGGTCTCAATCTTGTGACACAGGGCAGAATCCCTTCATTTCCCAGATCGGCTCAATTCCCTGAGTACATCGACAGCTTCCCGGGCTTTTTCTGACGGAACAAATATGTGATCGTGATAAAACCCGGCAACCACATTGGCAGGAATCCCTTTTGCCGCTAGTTTGCCGGATACAGCCGCGG
>JAABTU010000114.1 GCA_011389715.1 Desulfotignum sp. | reverse complement strand
GTGTTAAGTTAATATCTGCCTGCTCATACTTTCATTTTTGCTTGTGCCCGCCAGGGCATGGGGGTTATATGAAAGCCATCAGTACTCAGCTAAAAGCTAACAGCTAAAATCTAACAACTTCCATACTTTGTTGTGCCCGCCGCAAGGGGCAGGGTGTTATCGGGTAATGAATATTCTCAAAATTTATTTGTATTACTACTGGCCTGCAGGAGCGCCAAGGGATCATTCAATCATGATCCCCCGGACATCAATCTGTGTATCCAGCAACGCAGCATGGGGGGTTGACTGCAGCAGGTCCTGCCATGATTGCTTCAGGGCGGATATGTCATCTGCATTGCCCACAGCCCAGAGGCATCCGCCCCCGCCGGCCCCTGTAAACCTGGCACCGCAATGGTGCTGCCCTGCCTTTTCAAACAAAATTTTTCCGGTTCTGTCAAGGACATCCGGTGTCATGGCAAGGCGCAACCTGGTTTCTTTGTTCATGAGATCACCAGCCAGGGTATACTCTTTTTTCTGGAGGGCCTGGAAAAACTGCCTGGTGATGTGGATTATCTGTACAAAAATGGTTCTGGTTTTTCCCTGTACAAAAGACCGCACCCACCGGCTGTTGATATCTTTGGACACATGGGGAATACCGCAATAGGCCACCAGCATGTGGGGGGCAAACTTTCGGGCTTGTGCATCTGATGCAAACACAGGAAACCGTTCAAATGCAGGTCCTTTTTTCCCCATTTTCCACTCCCACAGATGGGCCCCGCCGAATGCCGCAGCTGCCTGGTCCTGAACCCCGCAGGCAACTCCTGCCACGCTGGATTCTATATAATGGGCCAGCCATGCCAGGTGCGCAGGGTCGGTTTTTCTGTCCAGGGCAGCACAAAAGGCTGCCAGAACAGCCACTGCTGCCGAAGAAGATCCGCCCAAAGCACTTCGCGGCGGAGAGGTAGATGCAATATGGATATGCACACCATGGGCATTGAAATACTGGGCACAGGCAAACATCAGCCCCATGGGGTGGTCAAAGGGTGCTTCTCCCTGTGCAAATTCAGCCGTGTCAAACCCTTTGGAGGAAATTTTGATTTTTCCGGGGGTATGGGGGGAAAGCGTGACAAAGGTCCGCAGGTCAATGGCCATATTAAATCCTGCAGGGTTGAGATGTGCCAGGGGCAGATAAAAGGTGGAAATATCGAGAGTCCCGCCAAAATCCAGCCGGCAGGGAACCGAAGAACGCACCTGTTTTTTTTCCAGAATCCTGCTTATATCCATTGTTCCTGCCGCAACCGCCTCAAAAAAGTTAAACTTTTAAATTCCCGTCCGATGTGAAAAGGAATAAAAGATTCCAACAGCACCTGGCCCTCCTGGATGGCCAGGCTGGAAAACCGGATACGGTCGGTGCGCTGCATATCTGTATTGTTCATCCAGAACAACTGTTTCAAGGTACCCTTGGATACATCCATGCCGTATCCGGACCCGTTGACCCGGCACCTGGGGCAGACAATTTTTCCTTCCTGAAAATCAAACCGCAGGGTTTTTACGGAAATATTGTCCACAAGGGTGTTGCAGCCTTCACACAGGTGCATATTGGGGGTGAACCCGGAAATGCTCATGAACCGGATCTGAAACAGCAGGCTCAGCACCTCTTTGGGCATGTCAGACCGGTTCAGCATGTCAAGGGCAAACACCAGCAGGTCATACAGCCGGGGCTGGGCCCTGCCCTCTTCCAGCCACAAATGGGTCATTTCCACCCAGTAACTGGCATAGGCGGTTTTAAATATATCATACCGGATATTGGCAAACCCGTTCTCCAGATCTGTCTGGGCAAGGGTCACCAGGGCATCTTTGTTTTTTTTGGGAAAAGAGCACTGGATATGGTTAAGGGAAAACAGATCCAACGCACCGGAAAACCGTTTCACGCTTTTTTTGGCATTTTTTGCCATTACCGTGGTTTTTCCCCTGTCTTTGGTCATAAAGGTGATGATCAGGTCATGGTCCCCATATTCAACCTTGCGCAATAAAACAGCATCTGTCTTGAAATCAGACATGTTTATTTCCAATATTGTTTCCAGGGGTGAAATTCTGCCTGGTATCGTTTGTCAGCCTGCCATGAGCCCTCTTGCATTTACAGCAGTATTTTCACATGGGCATTTTCTTTCAAGGATGCAATCCAGTCGGCAAATTTCTGCTCCACCTGCTCTCCGTACAAAATATCCTGGATTTCATCTTTTGCCTGGTCCAGGGTTTTGCCGCCGGTCTCCAGGATGTCTTCCACATAGATGATCTGATACCCCTGACCTGCCCGAATTATGTCGGAATATTGTTTTTCTTTCAACGGCAGGACCGCATCCCTGATGGCTTCATTGAAATTATCCATATCAAAGACCCCCAGATCCCCGCTTTCATCTGCATTGGAGGCCATGGAATACTGCCGGGCAGCTTCCTGGAAGGGCAACCCCTTTTCAAGCCTGGATACAACCTCCTGGATACCCTGCTTAGTATCCATGAGAATATTACGCAGTTTGTATTTTTTTTCCCCTTTAAATGCATCGGCATGATTTTCATAATAGGTTTCAATGTCTGCCTGGGTGATAATCACTTTGGACCGGACCGCCCGGTTGATCAGCATGGACTGCATAATGTCTTCTTTGATGCGGTCCTGGTATTCCGCATAAGTTATGTCTTGCGCTTCCAGGCCTTTTTCCAGGCCTTCCTGATCCAGATTGTTCTGTTTCTTAAAATTTTCAATGGCTGACTGAATATCGGCATCAGAAACGATTATGTTATGTTTGGCCGCCTCCTGCCTGGTCAGGGTCCGGTCGACCATTTTATCCAGGATATCGCGTTCAAGAGACCGGATCATCTCCTTTTTATCAGCCTGGGATGTATCCGATGCCGCAATCCTTTCCTTGTACGGCCCTGTGGCATCATTGAGCTCTGACAGGGTGATAATATCATTATTGACTATGGCAACAATCCGGTCAATGACCGCTTCTTTTGCAGACCCGAAAGAAGCGGTCACAAAAAGACAGACAACCGCCGGCACCACAAGCATCTTTTTCATCATTGGGAGTTCCTTTTATATATAGAAAGCCGTCAGCCATCAGTTCTCAGCTAAAAGCTAACAGCTTTCAAATTTTGTTGTACCCGCCAGGGCATGGGTGTTATTGGGGGTTCCTTTATTGGGGGTTCCTTTTTTTCTCACTGCCGATCAACAACCGTGCAATCTGCGGTTTGTTGATCTCCACAAAAATATCCTGTTTTAAAGATTGTATCCATTCCTGGTAAAGCATCTCACTTTTTTCCCGGCGCAGCTGTGCCACCAGTTCAGTTTCATCGGCAAATTCTGTTTTTTTCGACAAGGCAGATGCGCCGGCTGTATGCTTTTCAAAAAAAGCCTTTACGTCATCAGCGGTGATCTCAACTTTATCCACCAGTTCCCGCTGGACCAGTTTCTCAATCTGCAGGGATTTTTGTAGTTTTTGTTCCCACACCACTGGAGAAACAGCATTTTCCAGCAGCATCTGTTCAAAGCTGTCATCAGGGTAGGATGCTTTTGCATCCTGTATTGCAGCATCCAGCTCCTGCCGGGTCAGCGTGATCCCCATTTGCACAGCAGCAGCCAGCAGCAGGGTCTCTTCAGACAGGGTGGCCACAAGGTCCACCACCACCTCATTATACTGATCCGGGGTATTTTTGATATCATAGGGATAGGCTGACAGCTTCAGATCCAGTTCTTCCAGAAACTGGGTCCGGGTCACTAGCACCGGCCCTGCCCTGATGAAATATTCAGGCACAGCTGTTTTGGGGGCAGGGTCGCACCCCATCCCCAGCAACCCTGTCAAAAAAAACAGTACCCAGTTTACCCAGTGCCCCGGCATCTGCATCCTTATATTATTGTCTGCTCCACAATTATCGGCTGCCTGTAAATGAATCAAGAACATTATCATTGCAGAACCGATTGCGCAAGGGGTTCAGAAAAAATGGCAGGCACGCACATGGCCGGGATCATTTTCAGTGGCTGCAAGCGCGGGCTCAGACTTTCGACAGATGGTGTCCGCATGGGGACACCGGGTATGGAAACGGCATCCAGGGGGCGGATTTTCCACAGACGGCACTTCACCTGTCAGAAGAATGCGCTGTTTTGCGGCCTCCGGATCAGGCAGGGGAACCGCGGAAAGCAGGGCCCTGGTATAGGGGTGGCGGGCATGGTGACCGATGGTATGGGCATCTGCCATTTCCACGATCCTGCCCAGGTACATCACACCGATCCTGTCAGACATGTGCCGCACCACAGACAGATCATGGGAGATGAACACATAGGTAAGCCCCATGGTCTTCTGCAGTTCCAGCAGCAGATTCAATATTTTTGACTGCACAGACACATCCAGCGCAGATACCGGTTCATCACAGATGATTATTTCAGGATGCATGCTCACGGCACGGGCAATGCCGATGCGCTGGCGCTGCCCCCCTGAAAACTCATGGGGATATCTGGAAAGGCTGTCCTGTGACAGCCCGACATTTTCCAGCAGCTGACGGATTTCTGTGGACAGATCCCCATGGGTTTTGCGGTGAATCCTGTATTTTTCTTCCAGTATCTGCCGGACAGTCTGTCTGGGATCCAATGATTCATAAGGGTCCTGGAATATCATCTGCAGATGGGAGGACAACGTTTTTTTCTGAACAGATGAAAGGTTTGATATGGATGTGCCCTGGACCCTTACTGATCCGCCTGTCATTTCATACAACCCCATGATGCATCGTCCCAGAGTGGTCTTTCCGCAGCCGGATTCTCCCACAAGGCCGAAGGTCTCTCCTTTTTTCACACAAAAGGAGACGTCATCCACAGCATAGACCCATCCTTTGCGCCTGAGAAATATTCCCCCCAGAACCGGAAAATATTTTTTAAGCCGGCTGACTTCCAGAATCGGCATGATTTTTCCCCAGCATTGTTGCAGACCAGGCCGTTATATACCATATCCTTTGTGCAAACAAAACAGGGAATCAAATCAATGTAAGGGGGATCCATGAAAAATTTTGAAACAAAAGACAAAAAGGTTCTGCACAATCGCAAATTGCGCAGAACCCCTGTAAAGTGAAATTTACTCGACGGCTACATTGACTGCTGCCGGTCCTTTCTGACCGTCTTCCACGTCAAAGGTAACCCGGTCACCCTCATTAAGAGATCTGAAACCGGTGGAACTAATGCCGGTATGATGCACAAATACGTCAGGCCCGTCCTCCTGTTCGATGAATCCATACCCTTTTGCATCGTTGAACCATTTTACAATCCCATTTGCCATTGCGACTTTCTCCTTGCTTTAGGTAAAAATTTGGGTAGTTTCAAACTGAAGGTCGAGCCACTGGAATAAACAGGTCTTGCCTTTAGAACGAAACTGCAAAGCCTTTACCATTCAGGCTTTGGATGTATATTATTCGGTTTTTTCTAAAAATCAAGGTTTTTTTTGCCCTGGTGTGATTTTTATACAGATGTTTCAGGAACCAGATGACAGGCAGCTGTCCGGCCCTTTCCCACAGGCTTTTCCAAAGGCAGCACCTGCCTGCAGAGATCTTTGGCCAGCGGACAGCGGCCGGCAAACCGGCACCCGTCCGGCATATCAGACAGGGAGGGGACACTGCCTTCAATGGTGGGCAGAAGTGCTTTCGCTGTTTTCGCACGGGATGGAATAGAGGTGAGCAGCCCTTTGGTGTAAGGATGCAAAGGACGGCTGAAAAGGGATCTGACCTCCGCTGTTTCAGCAATGCGGCCGGCATACATGACCACCACATGGTCACAGTTTTCCGCAATCACCCCCAGATCATGGGTGATCAGGATGATGGACATCCCTGATTTTTCCCTGAGATCTTTGATCAATTCCAGTATCTGGGCCTGTATAGTCACATCCAGGGCAGTGGTGGGCTCATCAGCAATGAGGATGTCCGGCTCACAGCTTAAAGCCATGGCAATCATCACCCGC
>JAABTU010000113.1 GCA_011389715.1 Desulfotignum sp. | reverse complement strand
TGGTTTTCCATATCCCCGATGTGCTGGCTTAAAAACGCCTGGTTCCCCCGGGTGAGGCAGATGGTGTTTTTCAGACCTGCCCCGCAGCCGAGAACAGGCGGCAAAGACCTGTTCAACTGCACAGGAAGCGGGGCATATCCCCTGGACCGCCGGATAAACCGGGTCTTTCCGGCCTGAATCCGGACAATGGAGTCATCGGCCCGAAAATAGATATCTCTGTTGTGCAGCAGAAAATAATCCGCGATATGGGAAAACGCATCCAGGGCATCCTGATTGTCGATGGACAAGGGCTCACCCGACCGGTTGCCCGAGGTCATCACCAGCACGGAAGGGCCTGCATCCAGCAGCAGATAATGCAGCGGGGTATAAGGCAGCATCACTCCCAGGCAGGGGTTCAACGGCGCGATCCCAGGTGACAGCCCGGCCAAAGCATCGGGCCTTTTTTTTCTCAACAGAACAATGGGACGGTTAAAAGAAGTCAGCAGCCGATGTTCATCATCTGACACAGACACATACTCCGACACCCCGGATCCGGCCCGGGCCATCAGGGCAAACGGTTTGTGGGGCCGGTTCTTGCGCTGCCGCAGACGGTGAACCGCACCATCATCGGCTCCATCCACGGCCAGGTGAAACCCGCCCAGACCCTTGACCGCCAGAATTTTGCCCCGGGCCAGCAGGCTGCCGGCCTGTTGGATGGCGGTATCCGGTCCGGCAATGGTTTGGCCCTGATTGTCTGTTAAAAACACCTGGGGACCGCAGACCGGGCAGGCATTGGGCTGGGCATGAAACCGCCGGTCCGCCGGATTGTCATATTCCGCCTGACACTCCGGACACATGGTAAACTGTTTCATGGCGGTCTGGGGCCGATCATAGGGAATGTCTTCGATAATCGTGAATCGCGGACCGCAATTGGTGCAGTTGATGAACGGATACCTGAAGCGACGGTTCTCAGGATCTTCCATCTCTTTGAGGCAGTCTTGGCACACACACACATCCGGTGAAATCAGGGTCGACCGGGAAGGGCCCGACCGGCTGGCAATAATTTTAAAACCCGTGACGCCTGTGACCGGCACGGATGTGGTTTGAACCGCATCCACCCGGGCCAGCAAAGGGGGATGGGCCGTGATCTCTTCCACAAACCGGGTCAGGTGGGAAGGAGAACCCTCCACCCGGGCCCGGACCCCGAACGCGGTATTGGAAACCTCTCCCGCGATCCCATGCCGGGCGGCCAGGGCAAACAAAAAGGGGCGGAATCCAACCCCCTGCACCACCCCGCTGATATCAAGCTGACTGGCAATGCAGTCCGGATCAGGCATCTGTGTGTGAAGAACGGTTGCGGGCATCGTCCGCCGCCAAAATCTGACGCATATCTTCCAGGGTCTGGCGGGCCGCGGATTCATCCAGTTTACTGATGGCAAACCCGGCATGAACAATCACATAATCCCCGATTTGAGCATCATCCAGAAGCGCCAGGCTGGTTTCCCGGATCACTCCGTCCACGGATACTTTGGCCAGGGTGCCCTGGATCTCGATAATTTTTGAAGGTATGGCTAAACACATGGGATGGGTATTTCCTTTTCAGATCCATTTCATTTTTTATCCAAACAATATACCTTCAAGCCGGTCAGTTGGGCAATACTTAATTTCATGTTTGTCCACGGTGAATTCATTCTAACCGTCAAGCCATCTATCCTGGGCACTTATGACCGTCAAACTCTTTGTCCTGACCGATCCATGGTTTATGGTTGCACCGCCCCGGGCATTGATCTATAATCCGTTCCAATCATTTATCAGGAGGCATGGTATTTCTGCTTTAAACACACCCGTTCTCACCGCAGTGGCAGCCGCGGAAAACGGAGACATATTCGATCTGGAAGGATATGGCGCGGTGGGATTTTCCAAAAATCAGCCCGTGCTGCTGACCCGGTCCCAGACCCTTGCCATACCCCATGGCAGCGAACTGATGATGCTGCCCGACAGGGCACTGATCGCATACGACCTGGCCCGGGAGCGGTTTGACACCTTGACCCGGAATCCGTTTGATCCGGATGAAAAAATTTTTCCCGTGGCCGTGTTCAATTCCCCCGGGTATGTGAACCGCTATTTCTGCGCATACCAGGCCCCGGCCGAAGCCGGGCCATTGCCGTTGTTCTCTTATGGGGCCGTGGGATTCGGCAGAAACCAATTTCGATCCGCCGCCATTCAGGTGGAGTTCGAACCCCGGCAGGACCTTCGTCAGATGCCCCGAAACAAGGTGGTCCGGGGCGTCGGGCACATGCAGAAAAAATATCCGGACAACCGGCTGATGCGGCATCTGGAAACCTGTGCATTGCAGTATGGCTGCCCGGCCGGAAAAAACTTTTTTCTCCAACGCTATGAAGCGCCGCTGCCCACCTCCCGGGTGTGCAATGCCAACTGCTTAGGATGCATCTCTTTGCAGTCCGGCACAAGCCTGCATGCCTGCCAGGAACGCATCGCGTTCACGCCCACGGCCGAAGAGATCGCCCAGGTCGGCCTGGAACATATTTTTCATGTACCCCGGGCCGTGGTGAGTTTCGGCCAGGGATGTGAGGGTGAACCCTTGACCGCACACAAAGCCATAGTACCGGCGGTGCAAATGATCCGGGAGCACACCGACCAGGGCACCATCAACCTGAACACCAACGCCAGCCTGCCCGATCAGGTGAAAGCCCTTTGCGATGCCGGGCTGGACAGCATGCGGGTATCCATGAATTCCGTGCGGCAAGAAACCTATACCGCGTATTTCAGACCCAAGTCCTATGCATGGGAAGATGTGCTCAAAAGCATTGACACGGCCAGGGCCCATAACAAATTTGTGGCCATCAACTACTTGAACTGTCCGGGGTTCACGGATTCTGAAAAAGAGGGAACGGCCCTGTTTGAATTCATCCGGGATCATGACATCAATATGATCCAGTGGCGCAACCTCAACTATGACCCCCGGCAGTATGTTGCCGCCATGGAAACCGTGGCCCCCGGCGGACCGGTCATGGGGATGGCCCCATTGATCAAATCCTTGAAACAGACGTTTCCCCGCCTGATCCACGGGTATTTCAACCCGCCAAAGGAACGGTTTTGAGACAATTTTCACTCATCGACCAGACCCTCCGGGAAGGCATGCAGTATCAAGGCGTGGTGTTTTCTTATGACCAGCGCATGAAAATCCTGGCATTTCAGGAAGCTCTGGGGGTGGATATCTGTCAGGCCGGATACCCGTCGGCCCACCCACAGGAGGCCGCCATGGTGAAAGCATTGGCCGATCATGCCCGGCATCGCGGGTTTCGCATCCGGGTGGCGGCCCTGGGACGGGCGTTTCTGCCGGATGCAAAAATTCTGGTGGACACCGGCATCAATGACATTCATTTTCATCTGCATCTGCCTTCCCATTCCACGGTCCGGGAATCTGAAAACACCTTGTCGGAACTGATCCCGGTCATCGCGTTTGTCCGCAATGCCCGGCCCGATGCCGTCATCAGCCTGGCCGTCCTGGACATGGGGAAAACCCCTCCGGATCAATTGAATACCGGTATCCGGTTTTTATGCCAAAACCAGATGATCGACATCCTGTCATTGCCCGACACCTCGGGCATCATGGCACCCAACCAGGTGGCAGACCGGATCCGGGATGCCGTGGCCCTGGCCGGAGACATGGCCGTTTCCATCCATTGTCACAATGATCTGGGCATGGCATCGGCCAACTCTGTTATGGGGATTCTGGCCGGCGCACACATGCTGGAAGCCTCGGTGTCCGGAATCGGAGAACGCAACGGTATCGGAGACCTGTATCTCACGTCCCGGATTCTGGCGGACCAGGATATCCGATGCGGCTTTGCCTGTGACAACCTGGATCTGATCCGGGAGTACTACCTGTTTGTGGACGATATTGTCAAAGAGCAGACCGGCCAGGGCCTGATCCATGCCACCACCCCCATGTTCGGTCAAGCCGTGCACACCCATGTGGCCGGCACCCATGCCGCGAGTTTGTTCGGCACCAGCACCACTCCGGATTTTCACTTGAACCTGTTGTGCGGCAATCACCTGGTAAAAAAATATCTGCGTTTTCACCACATTGACTTTCATTCGGACCGGTTGCCGGCCATTACCGCGGCTATCAAAGAGATGAGTGTCCAGAAAAACCGGCGGGTGACACCTGCGGAAGTCAAAAAAATGGTTCATTCTTCAGAATAAATCCATTTGCAGCCAAAAAACAATTTGCAAAAAAACACCTAATTTGGTTTAATTACGATTTAGCTATTTTTATTTCAATAAGGGCGAACCTGAAATCATGACCATAGATTTTACAGATATTGTGATCGTGGCGGGCAATTACGGTAGCGGAAAAACGGAAACTGCCGTCAATCTGGCGGCAGCGTGCAGAGAAACCGGCAAGTCTGTGGCCATTGCCGATCTGGACCTGGTCAATCCCTATTTCAGGACCCGGGAGGCCAGAATACCCCTGGAAGCCATGGGCATCCGGGTGGTGCTGCCGGACCGTCAATACCTGTTCGCCGACCTGCCCATTCTGGCACCGGCCGTGGCGGACATTCTCCGGCAACCGGCGGATGTCACCATTCTGGATGCGGGCGGGGATGATGCGGGTGTAACGGTTCTGGCATCTTTGGAGGCTGTACTCAAAAACAGACCCGTGCGCATGCTTCAGGTGATCAACGCATTCCGGCCCTTTACCGGGGATGTGACCGGGTGCTTGAAAATCCGTCAGGAAATCGAAACCACCGGAAAAATCAAAATCACCGGCCTGGTGTCCAATGCCAACCTGCTGGACGATACATCGGTTGAACACATCTATCAGGGGTATGATCTGATCAGGCAGGTGTCGGCCGATACCGGACTCCCGGTGGAATTCATCACGGCCACCCCGGAGATCAGGTCACAGCTGGACCTGAACCGGATCACCTGCCCGGTGCTGACCATTGACAGACAACTGCTGCCCCCCTGGAAGCGTGCCCGACGTTGAACAGAAACAGAATGCGGTTACCCAAACTTTATAAACCTCACATGGAAACAAGGAGTCACATACATGGCATTTCAACACCTCATTGACGACGAGCGCTGCAAAGGCTGCGGCCTGTGTGTCAATTTCTGTCCCAAACACGTTCTGGAAATCACTGACAAGGTCAATGCCAAAGGGCATTTTCCCGTATTCCAGGCACGGCCGGAAGACTGCATCCAATGCAGCATCTGCTGTATCATGTGCCCGGATGTGGCCATCTCAATTGTTGAAACCCAGGATGCCTGATCAAGGGAACAAAAAATTAACTTCAGATACCAAGGAAAAAATAATGGCAAAGGTATTGATGAAAGGAAACGAGGCCATCGGCGAGGCTGCCATCCGGGCAGGCTGTAAAAATTATTTTGCATACCCCATCACCCCCCAGTCCGAAGTGGCGGAATATCTGTCCAAACGACTGCCCGAAGAAGGCGGGGTGTTTCTTCAAGGCGAAAGTGAAGTGGCGGTGGGATACATGATTTTCGGTGCGGCCGGGGCGGGTGAACGGGTCATGACCACCTCTTCTTCCCCGGGCATCAGCCTGATGAGCGAAGCCCTCTCCTATATTGCAGCGGCCCAGTGTCCGGCCGTGTTTGTGAATATCATGCGGGGCGGTCCGGGGCTCGGCGGCATTCTGCCCTCCCAGGGAGATTATTTCCAGGCCACCAAGGGTGGAGGTCACGGGGATTATCACCTGCTGGTCATGGCGCCGGACGGGGTTCAGGAAGCGGTGGAGATGACCATGCAGGCGTTCACCCTGGCGGAAAAATATCGGAATCCGGTGATGATCATGGGAGACGGACTCATCGGACAGATGATGGAGCCCGTGGAATTCCCCGATGATTTAAAAACCGAACCCAGCGACAAAAATGACTGGGCCACCAACGGCATGGCGTATCGAAAAAGCAAAAAACGCAATTTGGTGAAATCGTTGTTTCTGGATCCCACGGCACTCAACAACAACAACC